>JBKQJQ010000163.1:0-13823 GCA_052147875.1 Solirubrobacteraceae bacterium
GCGCCGTTGCAGTTGGGGCAGGCACCCTCGGAGTTGGCGCTGAACAGAGCCGGCTTGACGCCGTTGGCTTTCGCGAACGCCTTGCGGATCGGGTCGAGCAGTCCCGAGTACGTCGCCGGGTTGCTACGTCGCGAGCCCCGGATCGCGCTCTGGTCGATCGACACGACTCCCTCGCGCCGCGACACCGAGCCGTGGATCAGCGAGCTCTTGCCCGAGCCCGCGACCCCGGTCACGACGACGAGCACGCCGAGCGGGACGTCGACGTCGACGTCCCGCAGGTTGTGGGTGTCGGCGCCGCGCACTTCCAGCACCCCCGTGGGGGTCCGCACGGTCTCCTTCAGCGCGGTCCGGTCTCCGAGATGGCGACCGGTGACGGTGTCGCTGTCCCGCAGCTCGTCGACGGTTCCTTCGAAGCAGACGGCGCCGCCCGCCGCACCGCCGCCTGGACCAAGGTCGACGATGTGGTCGGCGATCTCGATCGTCTCCGGCTCGTGCTCCACGACCAGCACCGTGTTGCCCTTGTCGCGCAGCCGCAGCAGCAGGTCGTTCATCTCCCCGATGTCGTGCGGGTGCAGGCCCGTGGTGGGCTCGTCGAACACGTAGGTGACGTCGGTGAGCGAGGAGCCGAGATGGCCGATCATCTTCACGCGCTGCGCCTCGCCGCCCGACAGCGTGCCCGACGGCCGTTCGAGCGCGAGGTAGCCGAGCCCGATCTCCACGAACGAGTCGAGCGTCAACTGCAGCGCTGCGAGCAGCGGTGCGACCGATGGTTCGTCCAGATCCCGCACCCATTCGGCGAGATCCCTGATCTCCATCGCGCAGGCGTCAGCGATGTTGATCTTGTTGATCTTCGACGACCTAGCAGCCTCGCTGAGCCGAGTGCCGCCGCAGTCGGGACAGGTGGTAAAGGTGACCGCGCGGTCCACGAACGCGCGGACGTGCGGCTGCATCGCCTCCTTGTCCTTGGAGAGGATCGACTTCTGGACCCGCGGGATCAGCGCGTCGTAGGTCATGTTGTTGCCAGATCTTCATCCTGGTCGGCTCGTGGTGGAGGAAGTCGTGCCGCTCCTTGTTTGTGTACTTGCGGATCGGCTTGGCCGGGTCAAAGAAGCCCGACGCGCTGTACAGGCGGTAGTTCCAGCCGCCCGGCTGATAGCCAGGGATCGTGAGCGCGCCCTCAGCGAGCGACTTGGAGTCGTCGAACAGCTGGCTGAGATCGATATCGGACACGGTGCCCCGGCCTTCGCAGCGCGGGCACATGCCTCCCGCGCGGGTGAAGGTCTTTGTCACGGTCTTGCCCGCGCCGCGCTGCACAGTGATCGCCCCGCTCGCGCGGACCGACGGTACGTTGAACGAGAACGCGTTGGGCGATCCGATCGGCGGCTTCCCGAGTCGGCTGAACAGGATGCGAAGCATCGCGTTTGCGTCGGTAGCGGTGCCGACCGTCGAGCGAGGGTCTGCGCCCAGCCGCTGCTGGTCGACGGTGATCGCGGTCGTCAGACCCTCGAGAACGTCGACCTCCGGTCGCGTGAGCGTCGGCATGAAGCCCTGCACGAAGGCGCTGTAGGTCTCGTTGATCAGCCGCTGCGACTCCGCGGCGATCGTGTCGAACACCAGCGAGCTCTTGCCCGACCCCGAGACGCCGGTGAACGCAGTCAGCCGGCGCTTCGGAATCTCGACGCTGATGTCCTTGAGGTTGTTGACGCGCGCGCCGTGCACGCGGATCAGATCGTGGCTGTCGGCGCCCCGAAGCGCGGGCGAGCGCTTGTCCGTCCTCGTGGCCTTGCTCATCGCGTCTCGCGACTCACCGGTCCTGAATCAGACCGAGCACGTTGCCGTCCGGGTCAGTGATGGTGGCCACCAAACGGCCGCCGCCGACATCACGCGCGGGCTCGTTGAGGCTCGCACCGGCGGCAGTCACCTCGGCCAACTTCGCCTCGATGTCCGGGACGTGCCAGAAGGCCACCGGTGAGGTCATGCCCTGCGGTCCACCACCGGGTACGAGCCCGATTTGCTGGCCCTCGGCCTCGAAGCCGACGTAGTACTCCGAGTCGGTCTGGGGCGCTACGCCGAGCAACGCTGTGTACACCGGCTTGGCCGTCGCCAGGTCGGACACGGGATGCAGCACGGTCTTGATTCCCTGAGTGGTGGAGCCGGTCATTTTCCCTCCTGCAGTCGTGGGTCACACCGGGCGTGCAGCGGCCCGACGTCGTGGCGGTCACTGTAGATGCGCCTCTTGAGCGGCGCTTCTCGATTCCTGATCGGTACCGTGACCCGCCGCGCGGCCGCCGCGGCGGTCGCCCTAGGCCGGTTGTTGCACCGGCAGCTCGCGCGCCAAGAACTCCGCGGTCAGCCCCCACGCCCGTTCGGCCGCATCCGGCCTGTAGAACATCTCCGAGTCGTGGTTGTCGAACGCGTGGCCACCGTCGGGCTGGATGTGGCATTCCCAGTTCGGGCGGCCCGCCGAGGCCGCGGCGACGCGCTGTGCGTGCTCGAGCGGGATGTAGCCGTCCTCGGCGCCCCAGTGGAACAGCACCGGGCACTCGATCCTGGCGCCCTGTTCGAGCGCGTCCGGAATCGCCGACCCGTAGTAACAGACGGCGACCGCTGGATCGCCCTCTGCGGCGGCGAAGAACGCGATCGAGCCGCCGAGGCAGAAGCCGATGACACCGGCGCGCCCGTCGACCTCGGGCAGCCCGCGCAGTCGCTCGAGCGCGACAACCGAGTCCTGCACCGCGCCGGGCAGATCGAGCTGGCCGAGGGCCGCCATCGCGGCCTGCAGACCCTCCTGGTCGTGCTCGAGTTCGAGGCCGGGTTGGGTGCGGCGGTAGAGGTCGGGCGCCATCGCCACGTAGCCCAGCTCGGCGAGCCGCTCCGCCGCGCGCCTGATGTAAGAGCCGACGCCGAAGATCTCCATCAGGACCAGCAGTCCCGGACCCTGGCCTGACCCGGGCAGCGCGACGTAGGCGCTCATCTCGCCGCCGTCGGGCATCGTGATCGTTTCCGTGCGGCTGGTGACGCTCACGGCGCGGCAGCCTACATGCTCAACGCAGATAGACGGCGAAGAAATCCCGGTCGTCGGGGGTCAGGTAGCGCTCGGGCGAGCGGTCCATGCTCGCCAGCAGGTTCGCCGCCCCGATCGCTCCAGGACGATGGTAGGTGATGAAGCTCGGCCAGTACGTGTTGATGTCGAGCTCCATCGCCCTGACCGCTCCCGCGCGCTTGAGGATCTCAGCCAGCGAGGCGACCGTCTGGATGTTGGCGGCGGCGTAGATCAGGTTGCCGCGGCGGTCGATCCCGACGCCGGAGCGCCAGACGCGGATCGCGTTGCCGAGCGTCGCGCCCCACTCGGGTCCGTCTGACAGGTTCGAGTTGAGCCTGCCGTTGTCGACAATCAGCGGCAGGTTCTGGCGCGCGTAGACGACGTCCGGTCCGGCGACCGCGCCGCCGTTCCACGCGATCAGGTCGACGCGACCGTCGCGGTACCGGACGATTGTCGCCAGTCCAGGCTTCATCGGCGCGTACGTGTGGCCGCCGATCACGACGCCGCCGCCGGAATCGGCGAGCTTGAACGCGCTGTTGAAGGTCGCCACCAGGCGCCCGCGCAACTCTGCCGGAACCTCCTCCGGCCCCCGGTCGGGGATCGAGACGGCCGGCTCCTGGATGCCCGGATACAGCCACACCGAGGTGCGCGTGTGGTCGATCCATGCGACTCCGGCCACGTTCTGCGGGTAGTTCGGATCGGGACGGAAGCTCGTCACCAGCACCGGCGGGCGACTGCCGCCACCCGCGAACGTCGGATGCCAGACGCCCTCTCCCGGCAGGGCCGGGTGGATCACAGGCTCGATCCGCGGCGGCCGGTAAGAGACCTGGCGGGCTCGACTGCGCGCGCTGGCGACGGCGCCGTTGGCGCCCGGCAGCTTCGGCAGCGAGCGCAGCGCCGGGCCGCCCGTCGCCGGAGCGTTGAGCGTGTAGTAGATCGTCTCGATCCGGTTTACGAGCCCGCGAAGGCCGTTGTCGCGCAGCCACTCGACGGTCCTGATCGAGAGGCTCGAGTCCGACCGCTGGGTCAGCATCTGTCCATACGACACGAGCGCCGGGACCGCCAGCAGCACGGCTGCGATCACGGCGACCCGTCGCCAGCGAAGCCTCCGAGCGCGGACGGGGTCCGGCGGATCGAACCCCCGGAGCCAGCGCGGGGTTTCGGCCTCGGCGGGTACGCGCGGGGCCTCGGATCTGCTCCGGGCCAGCATCGGGGCGGATCGTGCCAACGCCGCTCGCCAAATTGGCTTAAGGACGGCTGAGAGGTCCCTCATCAAGCTCAGACGTTCAGCTGACAAAGCGACCGTACGTTGGTGCTGATGACGTCGTCGAGACGAGGGTCTTCGTCGGCCTTGCCGGCGCCGCCGGCTGCCGCCCCGTTCGCCGACTCGCGACACGCGACGCACACCGAGCAACTGCCCGCCGCACCGCGGGGCCGCCTCCACGCGATCCTCGCGACCGCCCGCCCCCGCCAGTGGGTCAAGAACGCGCTCGTCGTCGCCGCCCCGGGAGCCGCGGGAGCGCTGGGCCGTGACGATGTGCCCGGCCGCGTCGCGCTGGCTTGTATCGGCTTCTGCCTGATCTCCGCCGGGATCTACGCGATCAACGACGTCCGTGACGTCGCCGAGGATCGTCGCCATCCGCGCAAGCGCTTGCGCCCGGTCGCCGCCGGTGAGCTCGGGGAGCGTGACGCGGTCCTGATCGGCATCGGATGGTTGGTCACGGGCCTCGTGATGTGTGTCTCGGTCCGGCCACTGCTCGGCCTCGTGGCGCTCGGCTACGCGGTGCTCACCGTCGGCTACACGCTCGTGCTGCGCAAGATCGTCGTCCTCGACATCGTCGCGATCGCCGGCGGCTTTGTCCTGCGGGCGCTCGCCGGGGGGGTCGCGGCGCCGGTGGAGTTGTCTCGATGGTTCGTGCTGGTGGTGACGGCGGTGGCGCTGTTCATCGCCGCCGGCAAGCGCCAGGCGGAGCTGTTTGCGAACGGGTCAGGAGGGCGCGAGGGCGCCCGACGCGTGCTCGCGCACTACACGCCGGGCCGCCTGCGGCTGCTGCTGTCCGGCGGCGCCGGCTGCGCGCTGTTTGCCTACTACGTGTGGGCATTCGAGCTGCCGGACCTCGATGACGTGCCGTGGCGGCTGCTGACCGTGATCCCTTTCACGCTCTGCATCCTGCGCTACGGGTCGCTGGTCCGCAGCGGTGAGGGTGAAGCGCCGGAGGAGATGGTCCTCACGGATCGCACGCTGCTGTTGAGTGCGGTCGCCTGGCTGCTGCTGTTCGCCGTGAGCGTTCACGCCGGGGCGGGATGATCACGACTGCTCGACCCCTGGCCGGCGCCAAGCCGGCCCAGATCTCGGGCTGGGGTGGCGGGCCGGCGGCGCCGGTCATCCTCAGCTCACCGGCGACGGTAGATCAGCTGTACGACGCGGTTTCCTCGCCGACGATTGCGCGCGGGATGGGCCGCAGCTACGGCGACGCCGCGCAGCTCCGGGGTGGGGTCGTGCTCGACATGACGCGGCTCGACGCGGTCGAGCTCGACGCCCAGAGTGGCGTGGTCACAGCTCAGGCCGGTGCGACACTCGGCGCGCTGCTTCGCCTACTCGAGTCCGAAGGCTGGGTCCTACCCGTTGTGCCCGGCACCCAGCATGTGACGGTCGCCGGCGCGATCGCGAGCGACATCCACGGCAAGAACCACGCGGCCGCGGGGACGTTCGGATCGCACGTCCTCGAGCTCGGCCTGCTGACCGCGAGCGGCGAGGTCCTGACACTGGCGCCGGCCGATGACCTGTTCTGCGCGACGCTCGGTGGTATGGGTCTAACCGGGATCATCGTCTGGGCGCGGATCCGGCTCCGGCGGCTGCCCAGCGCGTCGCTGACCGTCGACACGGACCGCGTTCAGTCGCTCGACGAGGCGCTGACGATTCTCGACGGGCCCGGCGGCGTGCATCGCGTCGCGTGGCTCGACCTCCTCAGCCGTCGGCCGGCCAGGGGAGTCGTGACCCGGGCCGACCCCGCGAGGGCCGGGCCCGGCGATGCCCGCACGACCGTCGCGGCGCGGCTCGCGATCCCGTCCCGGTGGAGGCGAAACGCGCTCACGCCGGGTCTCGTCCGGCGCTTCAACGAGCTGCGGTTTCATCGCGCGCCGCACCGTGCGCGCGGGCAGATCGAGTCGTTTGGCGCGCACATGTTTCCGCTCGACCGGCTCGACGCCTGGCCCCGCCTCTATGGCCCTGGCGGCTTCGTGCAGTACCAGCTCGTCGTCCCCCGCGGGCACGAGACAGCGCTGCACGAGCTCCTTGATCAGTTGCGTCGATCGCGCGTCCCGTGCTACCTCGCGGTGCTCAAGGACTTCGGGCCCGCGAACGGCGCGCCGCTTTCCTTCCCGCTTGCCGGGTGGACGCTGGCGCTGGACATGCCGCGCTCGGCGCCGGGGCTCGAGTCGCTGCTGCGGCGGTTCGACGAGCTCGTGGCGACGACCGGCGGGCGCGTCTATCTGGCCAAAGACGGCCGGCTGCGGCCGGAGGTGCTGGCGGCGATGTACCCGCGGCTGCCCGAGTGGCGCGCGATCAGAGACCGTATCGATCCGGAGCGGCGCTGGCGCTCAGACCTCGGCCTGCGGACCGGTCTAGTGGAAGCCGATCGATGAGAGCCCTGCTCGTCGGCGGCAGCTCCGAGATCGGGCTGGCGATCGTCCGCCGCCTGGCGGCCGACGGGCCGGTCAGCGCGGTGCTGCTTGGCCGCGACGGCGATCGGCTACAGGCGGCGGCGACGCGGTTGCAGCACGACGGGATCGCCCCGGCCGAGGTCGTGATCGCCGACGCCGCCGATCTGGCCGCCCACGAGCGCGCCGTCGCGGAAGCGTTCGAACGCGGCGGCGGCGTCGACGTGGCCGTACTGGCGGTTGGGGTGCTGGGTGCCCAGGCGGGCCTCGATGCCGACCCGGCCACGGCCGAGGAGGTCATGCGAGTCAACTTCCTCGGCGCCGGATCGCTGCTCTTGCATTGCATGCGCCGACTGCGGGCGCAGCGGCGGGGAACAATGATCGTGCTCTCGAGCGTCGCCGGGGAGTTGCCACGCGCCTCAAACGCGATCTACGGAGCTGCGAAGGCAGGGCTCGATGCGCTCGCCCAGGGGATCGGAGACGCGACCGCCGACGACGGCGTACGCGTGCTCGTCGTGCGTCCCGGGTTCGTCGCCACCCGGATGACATCGGGCCTGGAGCCGGCGCCGTTTGCGACCACCACCGACGCCGTCGCCGACGCGGCGGTCGCGGCGCTGGGCGGCCACGCCCGCACCATCTGGGTACCGTCGCGCCTGCGGTGGATCTGTGCTTTGCTGAGGCACATGCCCCGTGCGCTGTTCCGGAGGCTGCCGCTGTGACCGGGAGTAGGTGGGCGATCGAGATCGGCATCGCCGTCGCGCTGGCGATCGTCGTGCTCGTGATCGAGCCCGGTGTGGCCTTCGGCGGGGTGATCGCGCTCGTCCTGCTAGCCGCCTGCGCCGCAAGCCTGCTGCTCCGCCGACGCCACCCTGCCCGCCCGAGACCGCGAGCGCGACGGCGATGACCAGCCCTGGACCGAGGCTCACGCGGCGCACCCTGCTGGGTAGCGCGGCCGCCGCCGGAGCCGGACTGCTGCTGGGGCCGGTCGCCGGGGCCGTCGCCGCGGAGCGCCATGGCGGCCGCGTGTTCTCGCGCTGGATCGGCGAGCTGCTCGGCCAGTCGCCGGTGATCGATGCCGGGCGCCGGTTCGCGCTCGCCGGCTTGCAGTGGTCCGCGCCCACCGGCGCTCGGATCGAGTTGCGCACGCGTGTCGACGGCGGCCCTTGGAGCCCGTGGGCGCTCGCCTCGGTCACCGGTCACGACGGCGACGGCGCGCGCGACGGAAAGTACGGCGAGCCGCTCTGGTCTGGCGCCGCCGACATGATCCAACTGCGCAGCGCCGGCCGGGTCCGCGGGCTCATGGTTCATTTCGTGGCGCGAGCCGGGGGCCTGCCCGCGGCGGACCTCGCGGCCACCGCGTCGCTGCCGCTGGCGACGCCGATTCTCGACGCAGGGCCCGGGCAGCCGCCGATCATTGCTCGGTCGGCGTGGGCCGATGGACACGCCCCACCGGAGTTTCCGTCGGCGAGCTACGGCGAGATCAAGCTCGCGTTCGTCCATCACACGGTCAACCCGAACGGCTACAGCGCGGGCGACGTGACGGCGCTGCTACTGGCGATCTTCGACTACCACCGCTACGTCCGCGGCTTCTTCGACATCGCCTACAACTTCATCATCGACGCCTTCGGCCGGATCTGGGAGGCCCGGGCAGGAGGGATCGACGAGCCCGTGGTCGGCGCGCATGCGGGCGGCTACAACCAGGAGTCGACGGGTGTCGCGGTACTCGGCACGTTCAGCTATGTCGTCCCGCCGCCTGCGGCGATCAATGCGCTGCAGCACCTACTGGCGTGGAAGCTCGCGCTGCACGGGATCCCGTCGCTCGGCAAGGTGCGGGTCGAGGTCGACCCCGCCGATGCGTTCTACACGCCGTTCCGGCCGGGCCAGCTGGTCCTGTTGCCGCGTGTCGCCGGCCACCGTCAGGGATGCCTGACCGACTGTCCCGGCAATGCGTTCTTCGCCCGGCTGCCGTCGATCCGCCCGCAGATCGCGGCGCTCGAGGGCGTGCCGGCGGCTCTGACGTTGGCTGTTGCCAGCACGACCGTCGCGCCGGCGACCGCGCTGGCAATCAGCGGGCGGCTCGCGACGCTCGATGGGACGCCGCTCGCGGGGGCCACGCTCGAGGTCCAGTCGCTCGCGAACAATCACGCGACGACGATCGCGACCGCGACGACCGCCGCGGACGGGACCTGGCGGGCTTCGGTGGTCGTGCAGCGCAATGCGGTCCTGCGCGCGTTGCACGCCGAGCAGCCGGCCTCAGCATCGAACGTCGTGTACGTCGGAGTCGCCCCGGTGATCACGCTGGCGCTCAGCTCGTCCTCGCCGGTGCGCGTGAGCGGCACGGTCAATCCGGCGTCGCGGCGGCACGTGCTCCTCGACGTCTACCGTCTGCGCAACGGGCGCCGGCACCTGATCCACAGCAAGCGGCTGCCGGTCGTCGGAGGGCGGTTCAGCGCCAGGGCGCTGATTGGCGTGCCGTCCGGGACTTACGTGCTGATCGCGCGCACGATCCCGGGCGGGGGGTTTGTGCCCGGCGCGTCGCCGCCGCTGCATGTGGGTGTTTGATCTCGTGGTGGCTATAGCCACTACGAGATCCAACACCCCCTAGAGCTTCGGCGACTGCCAGGGCTCGCGCAGCCGCCGCTGCAGCTCCGCGCCGAGCTCGGCGATCGCGATCCGCACCTGTGCCAGGCTGTCGCGGTCGCGCAGCGTCACGGTCTGATCCTCGAGCGACTGGTGATCGATCGTCACCGCCCACGGGGTGCCGATCTCGTCCTGGCGCCGGTAGCGCCGTCCGATTGCGCCGCCCTCGTCGTACTCGGCCTGCATCAGCTCGCGGAGCTGCGCCCAGACGCTCCGTGCCAGCTCCGGCTGGCCGTCCTTGCGCACCAGTGGCAGCACCGCGACCTTGACCGGGGCGAGCACCGGGTGCAGCCGCAGCACGGTCCGCCGCTCGCCCTCGATCTCGTCCTCGTCATAGGCGTCGACCAGGAACGCGAGCATCGCCCGGTCGGCCCCGGCGGCCGGCTCGATCACGTGCGGGATGTAGCGCTCGCCGGTCGCGGTGTCGACGTATTCGAGCTTCTGCCCCGAGTACTGGGCGTGCTGGCTGAGGTCGAAGTTGCCGCGGTTGGCGATCCCCTCGAGCTCCTGCCAGCCGATCGGAAAGAGGTACTCGAGGTCGCTCGTCGCGGTCGAGTAGTGCGACAGCTCATCGGCGTCGTGTGGGCGCAGCCGCAGGTGGTCCTCGCGGATCCCGAGCCGCACGAACCAGTCATGGCGCTCCTTGAGCCAATGCTCGAACCAGTGGTCGACCTCGGCGGGCGGGACGAAGAACTCCATCTCCATCTGCTCGAACTCGCGCGTGCGGAAGATGAAGTTCCCGGGTGTGATCTCGTTGCGAAAGCTCTTGCCGATCTGCGCGATCCCGAACGGGGGCTTCTTGCGCGAGAACTGCAGGTAGTTCTTGAAGTTGAGAAAGATCCCCTGCGCGGTCTCGGGGCGCAGGTACACGGTCGACCCCTCGTCGCGCACCGGGCCGATGCTGGTCTCGAACATGAGATTGAAATCGCGCGCCTCGGTCAGGTCGCAGTCGGGCGTCTCGCCGGGATGCTTTGACGGCTTGCGACCGCAGGCCGCGTACTCGAGGTGATCGGCGCGAAAGCGCAGCTTGCAGGTGCGGCAGTCGACCAGCGGGTCGGTGAAGCCGGCGAGATGCCCGCTCGCCTCCCAGGTCCGCGGATGCTGGATGATCGCCGAGTCGAGCGCGACCACGTCGTCGCGCTCCTGCAGCATCGCCCGCCACCACTGGGCCTTGACGTTGTTCTTCAGCAGCACCCCGTAGTGCCCGTAGTCGTAGCTGGAGCTGATGCCGCCGTAGATCTCGCTGCTCTGGAAGACGAAGCCGCGTCGCTTGCAGAGCGAGACGATCTTGTCCATCGTGACTGTGTCAGCGGTCATTGAGCGCCGGATGCTAGCCGCCACGTTGGAGACGCCAACGCGTCGCGCTCCGCTTGGCACTCACCCTATGAGAGTGCCAACGTATTCGCTATACTCTATGAAGCGATGCCGATCTACGAGTACCGTTGCAAGAAGGGCCACACGTTCGAGGTGCTGCAGCGCTTCTCCGACGATCCGGTCAGCAGCTGCGAGGTTTGCGGAATCCCGGTCCAGCGGGTGTTCCACCCCGTGGCGGTCCACTTCAAGGGGTCGGGCTTCTACAACACGGACTACGGCACTCGCAAGCGCTCGCGCGAGAAGGAGGCGAGCGAGAGCGCGAAGGAGTCCAAGGAGTCCAAGGACAAGAAAGATTCCAAGAGCGGCTCGAGCTCTGAGAAGTCAAGCGGCTCGGAGAAGAAGTCCGAGCCCAAGGCCGCCGCGGCCTAGCCGAACGTCGGCCTACTCCTCGCCGTTCATGAGCTTCGCGACGTGGTGGCGCACGTCGGTTCGCTGCTGCTAGCCGTTCATCAGCTTCGCGATGTGCTGGCGCACGTCCGACGGCGACGCCACCAGCGCGTCCTCACCGTCTGCAAGCGTCTCCGAGCCGGTCGGCTTGAGAATGTCGGTCGGCGCCGAGCCGCCGAGCTCGGAGGCCACGAACAGGCTCAGCAGCGTGAAGCCGCTCATGTCGGTCCGAACCGCCTGCGGCGCGTACCACGAGGCCCACGGCAGCCGGAAGAACGTCGTCGGCGACTCCAGCTTGGACTTGATCGAGTTCAGGATCTGCTGCTGGTAGCCCTCGCGGGTCAGGTCGGTGCTGGCGGCATTGCACGCGTTGTCCCGCGTCCGCGCCAGCGTCAGCGCCTGGATCCCGGTCAGGTTGTGGACGCCCGGCTTGAGGTACAGCGTGAAGCCGCCGTTCTTGGCGCCGCCGCTGATGTTCGAGCAGATCCGGCCGGTCCTGACCGTCACGCCCCCGATCGCGTCGATGAACTTCGGGAAGTTCGCGAGGTTGACGATGATGATGTGGTTGATCTTGACGCCGGTGAAGTGCGCGATCGTCTTGATCGCCAGCGCCGGCCCGCCGTACGCGTACGCGGCGTTGATCTTTGTCGACCCGTAACCGGGGATCGAAGCGACCGTGTCGCGTGGGATCGAAAGCCGCCGCGAGACGCCGCCGCCGACCCGCCACAGCATGATCGTGTCCGAACGGCTGCCCTGGTCGCTGGTGTTGGCGCCCGGCTCCTTGGAGCCCTTCGGCCGCTGGTCGGTCCCCAGCACGAGGATCGTGTCGGTGCCGGTGAGCATGTTCGGCCCTGACGCCAGCTCCCGCTCCGCCGAGCTCGGGATCGAGCCGCTCTGGATCTGGGCGCTGACCAGGAACAGGATCACGGACAGCAGCAGCCAGGCCACGACCGCGCCGCCCAGGTACGCGAGCACCCGCTTTGGCGTGAACCAGTGCCGCCAGCCCTGGCGCGGCGGTCTGCGACGGTCCTCGCGGGGGCGCGACGGCCGCTGATCGGCGACCGCGACATCGTCCTCGCCGCGCAGCCGCGACCGCAGCCCACGGGGGGCTGAGCGGTAGAGGGTGTATGGGCGCTCCTGCGAATCCGAGCGAGACTTCGACTCGCTCCGATAGACGCGGTAAGGGGTATCCCCGCTCGGCGCCCGGTTTCGCGATTCATCGGGCATGTGGCTCTGCATATAGTGACGGGATGCCGGTGCGGCGCACTATCGGCGTCGACCTCGGCGGAACCAAGTTACTGGCCGGCGCAGTAGATCCGGAGCTCGGAGTCCACCACCGTGCACAGAGGACGGTAGCGGGTCTCGATCAGAGGTCGTTGCTCGACGTCACCGTGGAGGCGGTCCGCGAGGTCCGCGAAGCAGTCGGTGGCGAGGTCGATGCGGTCGGGTTCGGGATCCCGGTGCTGATGGACCAGCGCAACGGGATCGCGGTCGTCGGGATCAACACGCCATTGGCCAACATCGCGTTCGGCGACGTGATGGCCGAACGGCTGGGGCTGCCGGTGTTCGTCGACAACGACGGCAACGCGGCGGCGATCGCCGAGCACCGCGCCGGCGCTGCCCGCGGCGCCTCCGAGGTCGTGCTGATGACGCTCGGGACGGGGATCGGCGGCGGCTTGATTCTCGGCGGCAAGCCATACCGGGGTGGGATCGGCGCTGCGGCCGAGCTCGGTCACATCGTGATCGAGTTCGATGGCCGTCCATGCCAGGGTAACTGTCCCAACCACGGCTGTATCGAGGCTTACGCGTCGGGAACGGCGCTCGCCCGGGAGGCGGTCCAGATCGCCGACAGGCGTCCCGACTCGGGACTTGCGAAGGCGCTTGCCGACGGTCTCGAGCTCGCCGGGCCGCTGGTCACCGAGCTGGCCCACGACGGTGACCCGGCCGCGATCGAGACGATCGAGCTGATCGGGCGCCGGCTTGGGGTCGCGATCTCAAGCCTGGTCAACATCTTCAATCCGGAGGTCGTCGTGATCGGCGGCGGTGTGATTGCTGCCGGCGAGCTGCTGCTGGCGCCGGCGCGGGCCGAGTTCACGAGCCGGGTGCTGCCGGTGCTGAGCGACAACGTTCGGATCGTCGCGGCGTGGTTCGGGGTCGAAGCCGGGATGGTCGGCGCCGCGGCGCTCGCGTTCGACGGGCTCGCGAAGGGCCATCTGTGACGAGCGGACGCCTGATCGTCTGCCCGACCCCGATCGGCAACCTCGAGGACATCACGCTGCGCGTGCTGGCCGCGCTGCGCGAGGCGGACATCGTCGCCTGCGAGGACACGCGCCGGACGCGGATCCTGCTCGACCGCTACGGGGTCGGCGGCAAGCTCGTCTCCTACCACGAGCACAACGAGCGTGCCCGCGCGGTCGAACTGGTCGCGCGGATGCAGGACGGCGCCGTCGTTGCGCTGGTGTCCGACGCCGGGATGCCGCTCGTCTCGGACCCGGGATTGGTGCTCGTCCGCGCGTGCGTGGCCGCCGGGCTGGCGGTCGAGGTGCTGCCGGGTCCGTCGGCTGCGCTGAGCGCGCTGGTCGCTAGCGCGCTGCCCGCCGACCACTGGCGTTTCGTCGGCTTCCTGCCGCGCAAGCGTGCGGAGCTGGAGGCCGTGTTCGGCTCGCCTGAGACGGTCGTCGCGTTCGAGTCGCCGCGCCGGCTCGCGGCGTCGCTAGCA
>JBKQJQ010000164.1:0-8286 GCA_052147875.1 Solirubrobacteraceae bacterium
TGGGGTCGGGGCTGCCGGCCCACGTCGAGGAGGCGGATCTGATCTCGTACGGGCTCGGAGGTTTGATCTCGGCCATCGAACGTTTCGATCTCACGAGAGAGATCAAGTTCGAGACCTATGCGATCACACGGATCCGGGGCGCGATCATCGACGAGCTGCGGACGCTTGATTGGGTGCCGCGCTCGGTGCGCGCCCGCGCGCGCGAGTTCGAGCGCGTCAACATGAAGCTCGAGGCGAAGCTGCAGCGGGCGCCGACCGACGACGAGATGGCTACCGAGCTGTCGATCAGTGTCGACGACTTCCAGGACGCGCTGGTGCAGATCTCGAATTCGACGATCGTTGCGCTCGATGAGCTGTGGAGCTCAGCCGACGCAAGCGGCGACCAGGTGTCGCTGCTGGACACGATCGCCGACCGCAACGCGCCCGACCCGCAGATGCTGGTCGACGAGTCAGAACTGCGCGACCGGATCGCCGATGCGATCGCGGCGCTGCCCGAGCGCGAGAAGCTGGTCGTCGCGCTGTACTACTACGAGAACCTGACCTTGAGAGAAATCGGCGAGGTGCTAGGCGTGACGGAGTCTCGCGTCTCGCAGCTTCACACCAAGGCGGTGCTGCGGCTGCGGTCGAAACTCGGGTCCGAGTTCGAGTAGCAGGTACGTCGGGCTGCATACAGCCCGACCCGGGAGGCCGCGCATGCACGCCTCCCACACTGACTCGATAAGGTCGCTGTTTCCGCCCTTCGAGAGAGAGGAGACTCGCGATGCACAAGGCCGCGGATCGGATCCGTAACGTGGCTCTTGTCGGCCACCGGGGTAGTGGCAAGACCTCGTTGCACGAAGCGCTGCTGTTCCAGGCCGGAGCGGTCAACCGGCTCGGGTCGGTGCTCGAGGGAACGACGGTCTCCGACGCCGACCCCGACGAGAAGGCGCGCCAGATGTCGATCTCGGCCGCGCTGAGCTCGTTCGAGTGGCAGCAGCGCAAGGTCAACCTGCTCGATACGCCGGGGGACTCGAGCTTCGTCGCGGACGCGCTCGGTGCGCTGCGCGTGTGCGAATCGGCCGTGTTCGTCGTCAACGCGGTGATGGGCGTCGAGGTTCACACCACCCGTCTGTGGCAGCGCGCCGCCGAACTCGACCTCGCCCGGCTGGTGTTCGTCAACATGCTCGACCGCGAGCGCGCCGACTTCTTCCGCACACTTGAATCCCTCAAATCCACGTTCGGCCAGCACGTGGTCGCGACCGAGATCCCGATCGGCTCCGAGCACGAGGTCTCGGGCCTGATCGACCTCGTCGACATGAAGGCTTACGAGTATGGCGGTGCCGGGCGCGACAACTGCAAGGAGATCCCGATCCCCGACGCGCTCCAGGCCAGGGCTGAGGAGTACCGCGAGAAGTTGATGGACGAGGTCTCGGAGACTTCGGACGCCCTGATGGAGCGCTACCTCGACGGTGAGGAGATCTCCCATGAAGAGATCGTGGCCGCGCTCAAGGAGGGGACCAACCATGGCTCGCTATTCCCGGTCACCTGCGGCGTCGTGACCCACAACCTGGGAACCAACCGCCTGCTAGATGCGATCGTCGAGGACCTCCCGTCGCCGGTCAAGCACGGCGCTCTCGAGATCGGCGAGCTGAGGCTCGAACCGGTCGAAGACAGGGAGCTGTTCGCATACGTGTTCAAGACCCGCGCCGATCCGTTCGCCGGCCGGATCAACCTGTTCCGTGTCTACCAGGGCGTCATCAAGCAGGATTCGCAGGTGCTCAACACGCGTACCCACTCCAAGGAGCGGATCGGCCAGCTGGTCACCTTCGAGGGCGCCAGCACCGGCCACACGACGGAATACGGCCCCGGCGACATCGGCGCGGTCGCAAAGCTCAAGGAGACCAAGGCCGGCGACTGGCTCGCCGCACGCGACGAGCCGATCGAGATGCCGAGCATCAGGCTGCCGGCGCCGGTGATGGCGTTCGCGATCGAGCCCAAGAGCAAGGGCGACGAGGACAAGGTGTTCACGGCGCTGCGGCGCCTGCAGGAGGAGGACCCGACGATCGACCTGCACCGCGATCCGCAGACCGGCGAGCAGATCGTCGCCGGCCTCTCGCAGGTGCACGTCGAGGTGATCGTCGAGCGCCTCCGGGAGCGGTTCGGCGCCGAGGTGACGCTGAAACCCCCACGGGTCCCCTACCAGGAGACGATCCGTGGCTCGGCCAAGGCGCACGGCCGCCACAAGAAGCAGACCGGCGGCCGCGGCCAGTTCGGCGACTGCCACATCTCGATCGAGCCGCTCCAACCGGGAGAGGGGTTCGAGTTCCTCAACGAGATCAAGGGCGGCGTGATCCCGACTGGGTTCATCCCCGCGGTGCAGAAGGGCGTGCAAGAAGCCATGCAGGAGGGCGTCGTCGCTGGCTATCCGGTCAAGGACGTCCGCGTGCACCTGTTCGACGGCTCCTACCACACCGTCGACTCGTCTGAGATGGCGTTCAAGGTTGCCGGCTCGCAGGCGATGAAGCAGGCGCTCGAACAGGCCTCGCCGGTGCTGCTGGAGCCGATCATGCTGGTGACCGTCAACGCGCCGGAGGAGACGGTCGGAGACGTCATCGGTGACCTGAACTCACGCCGCGGGCGGCCGCTCGGAATGGAGCCATCGGGCGCCGGGATGACCGACATCAAGGCCGAGGTTCCAATGGCCGAGATGCTGTCCTACGCCCCCGATCTGCGGTCGATCACCGGCGGCCAGGGGGAGTTCACGATGGAGTTCGAGCGCTATGAGGAGGTCCCCGGCCACCTCGCCTCGAAGGTCGTCGACGAGGCGCGTGCCGAGCGTGAGGCGGTTAAGGCGTAGTAGGCTCGGCAATCGTGAGGTCCACCACGATCAGCACCTCGGTCGCGCACTCCGCCTGCGACGTCTGTGGCCGCACGCTGCTGCGCGGCGAGCGTGCCGAGATCTACGTCGGCGGCGGCGACCGCCACAGCGTCTGCGAGCTTTGCACCTCGCGGGCGATCCACACCGGCTGGGTGCGCGAGGGGACGATCCCGGACTACGACGCCGGCGCGCGGGTCGACCGCCGCCGCTCGCTGTTCAGCCGCCTGCGCCCGCGCCGCGAGGTGCCCGAGCGCGTCGAGGAGGATTACGAGCCCACCTTCGACGACCAGTTCGAGGAGTCGCCCGTGTCCCCGGTGCCGCCCCCGGTTCGCGCCGAGCCACCGCCGCGCCGGGCGCCGGTGCGCCGGTCGCACGCCACCCGCGAGCCCCGCCACGTGCGCGCGGTCCCGACAAGCGTCGAGCACAAGATCTCCTCGGCGGCTGATCTGTTCAACAACTCCGAGCACCCACGCACGGTCGCTGGGATCACCCGCTCGCTCGGCGTCCCGGAGGTATCCGTGCTGCCGGCGGCCGAGCTCGGAAGCGTCGTCAAAGTCGTCGTCGCCTGGGAGCTGTGCTGGTATCGCTACGAGGTCGACCTGTCCGACGAGGTCCCGAGCCTGCGCGTCGCCGCCCAGGGCTATGAGCTCGACGAGCTCGCGCCCGAGGAGCGCCACTACAACGCGTTCGCCGACGACCGCGGCAAGCTGTCGCTTTAGCGAGGCGCTCGCTCACCGCAGGTGCGGCGGCCACCGGATCGATTCGAGCGCCGGCGGCTGATCGGGCCACAGCAGCACGACCGCGCACGGGGCGTGGTCGAAGACAAAGCGGCTGAAATCGGGCCCGGGATCCTGGCGGGGTGCCGCCCGCCCGAGCAGTCCGCGCCGGCCCGCGCCCGCGAACTCCTCGACGTCGCTCGCGCAGACGTGCACGATCGTTATCCGATCCTGCTCGTCGACCACCGCCCGGGCTTGGCGTTGGAAGCCCTCGACATACGTTCGATGGCCGCGCCGGGACGCGGTCCAATAGAGTCAGGGTCGTGATCTACTGCGTCGTCCCGGAACCGCTAGCCGACGATCTGCTCGACAAGCTGACCGACTACTACGCGTCGGACCCGAACGTGACGGTGATCGTCGATCGTCGCCACGCATCCCGGCGCGAGGCCGGCTCCTCGGGCGGCGGCAAGCGCGAGGTCCGCGACCGGCGGCGCCCGAGGATCCCGGGCGAGCTGCCGCAGCTCGCGACGGAGTGAACCCGCGCAGGCTGGTCCTCCACCTCGATGGAGGGGCGCGCGGCAACCCGGGGCCGGCCGCAATCGGGGTTGTGATCGCCGACCAGGACGGCGAGGTGATCGACGAGCTAGCCGAGCGGATCGGCGTCGCGACCAACAACGTCGCGGAGTACGAAGCGCTGCTGCGGGGCGTCGCGCGCGCGGCCGAGCTGGGCGGGACCGAGCTCGAGCTGATCAACGATTCCGAGCTGATCGCCAAGCAGCTGACCGGCGCCTACAAGGTCAAGCACCCGGCGATGAAGCCGCTGTACGAACAGGCGCAGGCGGCGCTGGCGGGCTTCGAGCGCTGGCAGATTCGCAGCGTCCCGCGGGCACAGAACGGAGACGCCGACCGGCTCGTCAACGAGGCGCTCGACGGGCTGCGCTGAGCTTCGGGGAGCCAGAAAGCCGACGCTGGACCCCACCAGGCCGCTAATCTCTGCCCTGTGACCGACGCTCTGACGGAGCTGACCGCTGCGCTCAACGACGCCGTCGAGCGGCTGCGAGCCGGCGAGCTCGAGCCCGACGCGGCGCTGAGCCTGATCGAGGAGTGCGCCCGCCTGGCCGCCGAGGCGAGCTCGGAGGTCGACGCGCGCGCCCGCGCGGCGCTCGAACCGCTGCCCGACCTTCCCGGTCAGCTCCCGCTCCCGGCGGGCTAGGTGCCGCCCCCAGGCATTTCGACGGTTAGGCCGGCGTACCCCGATCATCTGCGCGCGGAGGTCGAGGGCTATCTCGAAACGCTGCGATTCTCGGACGAGTTCGCGACCACCGGCCTCGACGAGGCGATGCGCTACTCGCTACTCGCTGGCGGCAAGCGGATCCGGCCGGTGCTGGCGCTCGCGACCGCGTCGACGCTCGGCCTGGACCGCAGCGCTGTGTTGCCGCTGGCGGCCGCGATCGAGCTGATCCACACCTACTCGCTGATCCACGACGACCTGCCGGCGATGGATGACGACGACCTGCGGCGCGGGCGTCTGACGTGCCACAAGATGTTCGGCGAGGACGTCGCGATCCTGGCGGGAGACGGCCTATACGCGGAGGCGTTCCGGCTGCTGTTGACCGGACAGCGTGGCGACCCCGCGGCGGTGCTGGCAGCGGCGGCACAGCTGGCGCGCGCGACTGGCGTGCAGGGGATGGTCGGCGGGCAGTACATGGACGTTGCCGACACGGCGGCCGAGGGGCCCGACGGCCTGCGGCACCTTCACGAGCGTAAGACGGGGGCCCTGATCGCGGCCAGCATCGAGTGCGTGCTGGCGCTGGCCGGCGATCGGCGACCTGACACAATCGCAGCGTTCCGCGCGTTTGCGAGCGAGTTGGGCGTGCTGTTCCAGATCGTCGACGACATCCTCGACGTGACCGGATCTGAAGCGACGCTAGGCAAGCAGCAGGGCTCAGACGAACGGCTTGGAAAGCGCACCTACGTGACCGAGTTCGGTCTCGATGGCGCCCGCAGGCTGGCCGACGAGTCGCACGCGCGTGCGCGCGCCTCCCTGAGCGGGGTCGCGGCGTCCCTCGATGCCTCCGAGCTCGAGCAGATCGCGGACTTCATTGCGACCCGGAGTTACTGAATGACAAACCTCTTGCAAACCATCAACCGTCCCCAGGACCTGCACAGCCTCACTGACGAGCAGCTGCAGCAGGTCGCGCAGGAGGTGCGCGAGCACATCATCGACACGGTCGGGGAGATCGGCGGCCACTTCGGCGCCAACCTCGGCGCATGCGAGATCGCGGTCGCGTTGCACTCGGTACTCGACTCACCCAACGACAAGATCCTCTGGGACGTCGGCCACCAGGCCTACCCGCACAAGGTGCTGACCGGCCGCCGCGACCAGCTGCACACGATCCGCAAGTACCAGGGGCTGGCGCCGTTCTGCTCGATCCTCGAGTCGCCGCACGACATCATGGGTGCCGGCCACGCCTCGACCGCGATTGGCTACGCGGTCGGAATCAAGGAGGCGATGCGGCGCGGCCACGGCGCCGACGCCCACGTGGTCGCCGTCGCGGGCGACGGGGCGCTGACCGGCGGGGTCGCTTTCGAGGCTGTCCATCAGGCCGGCGGCGAGGGCACCCCGATCGTCGTCGTGCTCAACGACAACGGGATGTCGATCGCGCCAAACGTCGGCGCCATGTCGCGCTACTTCAACCGGGTCCGGATGAACCCGAAGCTGTGGCACGCGCGCGAGGGGGTCGAGGGCGGGTTGACCAAGCTGCCGGCCGGGATCGGCGCCGCGTTCGAGCGCTTCGGCCCGCACTTCAAGGAGTCGCTCAAAGCCTTCTGGGCGCCCGGGCTGTGGTGGGAGGAGCTCGACTGGGCCTACATGGGCGTGATCGACGGCCATGACGTGCGCACCCTGCGGCGCACGCTGCGCGAGGCGCTGGCGGCCGAGCGACCTGTGGTCGTCCACTGCGCGACCGTCAAGGGCAAGGGTTTCGCGCCCGCCGAGGAGGGCGGCCTGGAGGGGATGGAGAAATGGCACGCGGCGAAGCCCAAGTCGATCGCCAACGGCGCCCCGGCCAAGGTCGCTCCGAAGCCCGCCGGCGCGCCGGCAAAACCTCCGGCGTACACGCAGGTGTTCGGCGAGGCGCTCGTGCGCGAGTGCCAGCGCGACGACCGCGTGATCGGGATCACGGCCGCGATGAACTCCGGCACCGGGCTCAATATCCTCCAGCGCGAGCTTCCCGACCGCTACTACGACGTCGGGATCGCCGAGCAGCAGGCGGTGCTGTTCGCGGCCGGCCTCGCGCTCCAGGGGTGCAAGCCGGTCGCCGCGATCTACTCCACCTTCCTGCAGCGCGCCTATGACCAGATCGTCCACGACGTCTGCCTGCAGAAGCTCAATGTCGTGTTCGCGATGGACCGCGCCGGGCTGGTAGGCGACGACGGGCCGACCCATCACGGCGCGTTCGACATCGCCTACCTGCGCTGCCTGCCGAACATCGTCCTGATGGCGCCGCGCGACGAGGCGATGCTGGTCGACATGCTGCACACCGCGTTGCGTTACGACGCTGGTCCGGTCGCGCTGCGCTACCCACGCGGCGAGGGGATCGGCGTCCCGCTGCCGGGCAAGCCATCGACGATCGAGATCGGGACGGGGGAGATCCTGCGCGAGGCGCGCGCGGGCTCGACCCGGGTCGCGCTGCTCGGGTACGGGAGCGGCGTCGGCAAGGCGCTCGACGCGGCCGACATCCTGGCCGAGCACGGAATCGGCGTGACCATCGCCGACGCTCGCTTCGCAAAGCCGGTCGACGCCGGGCTTGCCGCCCAGCTTGCGGCCGAGCACGATCTGCTCGTGACCGTCGAGGAGGGTGTCCTGGCCGGCGGCTTCGGCACGGCCGTCTGGGAGACGCTCAACGAGACCGGCTCTGCGCCGCGCATCCTGCGCGTCGGCCTGCCCGATCGCTACGTCGCCCACGGCAAGCCCGCGCTGCTGCACGAGGAGGTCGGGTTCACCGGAAAGCGCATCGCCGAGCGGGTTCTCGCGGCCATCTCCGAGGATGAGCACGAGCGCAGGCGCCGCATCGCCGGGCCCCGCAGCGCCGCCTCCCGCACGGCCGCGCTGCCGATCGTGGGCGCATAACCGCGCCACCGGCAACCGTCGCTGAAGCGCCCGTCGCGGTGGATTAAAGGGAACGGCCCGCTTGGGGGAGCGGGCCGTTCCAGGGAGGAGGAATGCAGGAGGAGAATGATGCTCTGCTTCCAGTTAATCATGGTGCCCGGGACACCCGCCCGGCTCTGTGACATCGATCACAGAGCGTCTCGAGCGCACGGCGCCGGGCGCCGGTCGGCGCGGTCAGCGCGGGCGCCGCGGGTGTGGGTAAGGCGTCCGGGGCACCCTTGTGCAAGGGTTTGGCGCGGATGGGCAAGGCGGGCTCCAAGCGGCGTCTCGACACTGTGCTGGCTGAGCGCGGCCTGTTTCCCTCGCGCAGCCGGGCGGCCGCATCGGTGATGGCCGGCGAGGTGCTCGTCGGGCAGGGGGAGCGCCGGGCGCTCAAGCCGGGGGAGCTCGTCGACGTCGAGGAGAAGGTCAGCGTCAGGGCGCCTCAGGAGTTCGTCTCGCGCGGCGGTATCAAGCTCGCCAATGCCCTCGCTGAGACAGGCCTCTCGGTGAAGGGACGGCGCGCGCTCGACGTGGGCGCCTCGACAGGCGGCTTCACCGAC
>JBKQJQ010000165.1:0-8861 GCA_052147875.1 Solirubrobacteraceae bacterium
AACTCGCTGGGCGTGTAGCAGTGCACGGTCGCCGGGCTTCCCATCTCGAGCGCATCCCATAGCGCCGAGGCCTGATAGACGCGCTCCAGCCACGGCATCCCGTCGAACGCCTCTGACACCAACACGAGCACGTACTCAGGCCCCCGCTCGCGCTGCGGCGGCGCTCCGCGGGCATCGTCGACCCGCGCTCCGCCGAGCAGCGCCACCTGGATCGGCCAGCGGTCACTCACGCGGCTGAGGTAACGCTGCATCTCACTCAAGTTAAGCGGCACGCTTCGATTCTCGATCTTGGGCAGGACGATCGTCAATAACGCGCGACGGCGCCGATCATCCGGCTCTCGAGCGTGATCGCGGTCCAGTTCGGTGGCCCGTCGATGAAGAAACCGAATGCGAGCGTGTGGCCCGAGCGGCTCTGGCAGTAGCCCGCGAGGTTGGTGACGTTGTTCAGCGTTCCGGTCTTGGCGATGCAGCGCCTGACCGCGGCGGTCTTCAGCCCGACAGTCTGAACGGTCCCGTTGACGCCGACCGTCGGCAGCGATGCCCCGAGCTCGTCGCCGATCGGCGTGTGCCAGACCTCCCGCAGCAGATCGACGATTTCCAGCGGCGACGTGCGGTCGTTGCGCGACAGCCCCGAGCCGTCGAGGATCCTGGGGTGCAGTCTGTACTGAGCGGCGATCGTCGAGCCGATCACGTGCGCGCCGGCCGACAGCGTCCCGCCCTTGCCGAATAGGACCCCGAGCTGCTTGGCGAACAGGTCCGCGAACAGGTCGTCGGACGGAACGTCCATCAGCCGCGTCATAACCCACATCGGCGGCGAGTTGACGATTGCCAAAAGCCGCGCCTGCGGCGGGGTGGTGGCGGTCCGCTTTGCTGCGCGCGCCGCGATGCCCCCGCCACGCATCGTCAGCACGAACTCGCGGACGGCGAACTCCGCCGGACCGACGTGCTTGAGCGCAGAGCCGTGGTCGTAGGTCAGGGCGCTCATCTGACCGCCGTAGTCCGGCGTATCGGGAGCGTAGTTGGTCATCAGCCCACCGCGCCGCCGGTCGAACAGTGATTCATCGGCATACACCCAGCCCGTCACCCGTCTGATCCCCTTCGCCTTCAGCTGGTTGACAAGCTCGTTCGGATTCGACCCATAGCCGTGCTCCCACACCTGGTTGAAGCTCTGATCGCCGAACGTCGGGTCACCGCCGCCGCGCAGGTAGAGGTTGCCGTGCCAGACGCCGTGCGCGAGCCGGCCGGTCCCCAGCACGTCGGTGTGCAGGCGCGCGTTTGGTCCCAGGATCCGGAGCAGTGCGACCGTCGTATACAGCTTCTCAACGGATGCCGGTGGTCGCCCAACCTTGATCCTGCGCGCGAACAGCGAGTCGCGCGCGTCGAGGTCATAGACAAACGCGCCGCTCTGCGGGCCGGCCGCCTGCAACGCGCCCGACAGCGTCGACTGAAGCTGCTGCTCCGGACCCGTCCGCGGCGCCGGCGGGCCAGGACCGAGCGGCGGCTTGGGCTTCGGGTGCTGGGCCGCACCCCCCTGCGGAACGGGGACCGGTGGCCCGGCGTTGACCTGATCGTCGCGCTTGCTCGTGTGGCTGAAGCTTCCCAACCCGGCGAGCATGATCACCGTCACGCCGAGTGCAAACAGAAAACTGACGGCGAGCCAGTGTCTCAGGCGCTCTCCAGCTCCTCCACGGTGTGCGGCCCGACGCACGCGATCGAGAGCTCATCCGCGATTCCGGCGGCCACCTCGCGGACCTCGTCGAACGTGACCTCGTCGAGCAGCGCGATTGTCGTATCGGGGTCGACATCGTCGCTCTCGAACACGATCGTCTGCTGAGCGGCGTAGCGGGCGACTGCACCGCTGTTCTCGAACGCGATCGCACGCGCACCGGCCGCGAATGCGCGGGCGCGCTCGACCTCGGCTTCGGTCGGGCCGTCGAGCCTCAGCTCGGTGACGATGTCCCTCATCCGGCGGTAGGCCTCCATGCACTTGGCCGACTCCAGGCCGGCCGACAGCTGCAGCACCCCGACATCGGAATAAGCATGCGGGAATGCGCTGACCGAATACGCCAGCCCGCGCTGCTCGCGGATCTCGTCGAACAGCCGCGACCCCATCGAGCCGCCCAGGAGCGTCGAGTAGATCGCCAGCGCTGCGCGATCACGCGGCCGCGTGACGTCGACCGACGGGCGGTACGAGAGACGCAGGTGCGACTGGTTGGAATCTCGTTCGCGGACCAGGATCCGCGGCACCAGCGCCGGTGCGTGGTCGTAAGAGTCCGGCACGGGCCGCGCCTGGAAGCGCTCGAACAGTGCCTCGAGCGCTCCGTCGTCAGAAAGCCCGTCGAGGTTGCCGACCGCGAACGCCGCTCCGCGGGTCGGCGACCAGCGGCGCGAGCGGAACGCGATGATCGCGTCGCGGGTGAAGGTGTCGCGGATGTGCTCCGTCGGACCCAGCACCGGCCGTCCGAGCGGGTGGTCGCCAAACACGGCCTCGTCAATCAGGTGCTCGGCCATCACCGACGGCTGGTCGTCGGCGCGGGCGATCTCCTGCACGACCACGCCACGCTCGCGGTCCATCTCCTCCTGGTCGATTCGAGGCCTGGCGACGAAGTCGGTCAACAGGTCGGCGGCCTCCATCGCCTTCGTCGCCCGGGCGGTGATATGGAACGCGACCAGATCGTGGCTCGTGTATGCGTTCAGCACAGCGCCGATGCGCTCCGCGGCCTCGTTGACGTCGCGGTAGGTCGGGTACTTCTCGCCTCCCTTGAACACCAGGTGCTCGAGGAAGTGGGCCATGCCGTTCTCGTCGGTGTGCTCGGTGCGGGCGCCGGCATCGAACGCGACCAGGAGCGTCAGCGCTCGGGTTCCGACGACGGCGATGCGATGCAACCGCATGCCGTTTTCAAGCGTGGTTACGGTGATCGATGGCATCGCGTTTGCAGAACGGTAGCGGGCGGGTACCCGGTAGGGGCCGCCAATCGCCGGGCGCTCGGCGCGTTAAGCCGCTCTTTAGAGGATAGTCCTGCAAATCGCGTTGCAAGAGCCGTCCGACGGGACACGGTGGAGTGGCTGTCGCTACGCTGCCCGCACCCTATGGCTACTTCATCCAGAATCCTCAAGGGCGGCCAGCGCCACGGCGCCGCCGTCCCTGCCGCCCATCCCCGCCAACCTGACCAGCAGCCCCCGGCGCGCCGCCGGGTCGTCGAATTCCGCGGCGTCTCAAAGCTCTACGCCGGCGACGTCGGGCTCGATCAAGCGACCTTTGCCGTCGACCGCGGGGAGTTCGTGTTCCTCGTCGGAGCGACCGGATCCGGCAAGTCGACGTTGGTGCGTCTGCTCAGCAAGGAGCTCGAGCCGACGAGCGGCACGATCCGCGTCGCGGGCCGCGATCTGAGCGAGATCAACCGCAAGCGGGTGCCCTACTACCGCCGCAACATAGGCGTCGTCTTCCAGGACTTCAAGCTGCTGTCGAACCGGACGGTGCACGACAACGTCGCCTACGCGATTCAGGTGACCGGTGGCGGGCGCAAGGAGATTCGCGCCAAGGTGCCAGACATCCTGCGCCTGACCGGTCTGTCGACCAAGCTGCACCACTTTCCGGAGCAGCTGTCGGGTGGCGAGCAGCAGCGCGTCTCGATCGCGCGCGCGTTCGTCAACCATCCGCCGCTGCTGCTGGCCGACGAGCCGACGGGCAACCTCGATCCGGAGACGAGCATCGACATCATGCGCCTCCTCTACCGGATCAACCGTACCGGCACGACCGTGCTGGTCGCGACTCACGACGCGGCGATGGTCAACAAGATGCGTCGCCGGGTGCTCGAGCTGTCGCGGGGCCGGATCATCCGCGACGAGGCGGCCGGCCTCTACACGAGCGACGAAAGCACACGCGAGTTCGCGCACCGCATGCGCGCCCCCTCAACACGTCCCCCTGGCTTGTAACAGATGAAGATCGGATTCTTTCTTCGTGAGGCGTTGCGGGCGATGCGCCGCTCCGCAGCACCGAGCTTTGCAGCGCTTGCGACCGTGCTGGTGACGCTGCTGGTACTGGGTGTCTTCATCCCGATTGTGCAGGCGACCAACGGCGCTGCAAACAGCGTTCGCAGCCGGGTGCTGGTAGACGTCTACATGAAGACCAGCGCGACGGCCGCCGACGAGGCCCGCGTCCGCAAGGAACTGCTGGCGACCCCGCACGTGAAGTCGCTGCAGTTCGTCTCGAAGTGGCAGGCTTACGAGCAGCAGTCGAAGCTTGATCCGGCCGCGTACCGGCTGTTGGGCGCCAACCCGCTCCCGGACACCTTCCACGTGATCCCGGACAACCCGGCGAACGTGCTTGCGGTTCGCAACTCTCTGATGCCGAATGGGCAGATGATCGACCCGTCGATCCAGAGCGTCTCCAACAAGCGCAGCGACACGAAGAAGATCCTCGAAGTCACCAACCTCGTGACGATCACGGCTGCGGCGCTGACGGTCTTGCTGACGATCGCGTCGGTGATCCTGATCGCCAACACGATCCGCCTATCGCTCTACGCGCGTCGGCGCGAAGTCGAGGTGATGAAGCTCGTCGGCGCGACCGACTGGTTCATCCGCTGGCCGTTCGTAATCGAGGGGGTGGTTGTCGGCGCCGCCGGCGCCCTGCTGGCGATCGCCGTGCTCGGCCTGGCTAAGGTGCTGCTGCTCGATCCACTGGCCAGCGACTGGACGCTGATCGCGGCGCCCAAGACGATCGCGTTCCCGGCGCTGGTGGCTGTCCTGATGTGTGCCGGCGTGCTCGTGTCGGCGCTCGGCTCGGGGATCTCGCTGCGGCGCTTCCTGCGCGTCTAGCCCTTTGCGGCCGGTGAAACCGGCGGACTTGCAGGATTCGACGGCTACCCTCAAGTACGCATGTTCGCGCAACGTTCACGCGGCCCGCGGCGAGGCGTCATCGTCGGGGTCGCACTCATCGCGCTCGCCGTTGGGCTGCTGTTCGGCGGGCATCCGAGCTGGCTGCCCAGCCCGCTGCGCAGCGTGTTCGTGCAGTCCAGCAACAAGGACCAGATCGTCGATGATGTGCTCGGGCTCCTGCAGAGCGAGTACTACCGGCCGATCAACCGCAACCAGCTGATCAACAAGGGTCTGGCGGCGGCGGTCGCGAGCCTCAACGATCCGTACTCGCACTACTACGACCCAGCCGACTACTCATCGTTCGAGAACGAGTCCAATCCCCATCTGTCTGGCATCGGGATCGACGTACAGACCGAGCCCCAGGGCCTCGAGGTCGTCGGCGTCTTCCAGGGCTCGCCGGCGGCCAAGGCGGGTCTGAACCGCGGAGATGTGATCACGCACGTCGGGTCGACCTCGCTCGCCAACCGGTCCGCGAACTTCTCGGCCGCGCTGATCAAGGGACGGGCTGGGACGCGGGTCACGCTGACGGTCCAGTCCGGCCACCACACGCGGATCGTGTCGATCGTCCGCGCCGACATCACGGTGCCGGTCGCGAGCAGCAAGGTCCTCACCTACCACGGACACAAGATCGGCTACGTACAGCTGACCAGCTTCACGGAAGGCTCCGGCGCGCAGGTCCGCAGCCAGGTCGACTCCGTGCTCCATCAGGGCGCCCAGGCGCTGATCCTCGATCTGCGCGAGAACGGCGGCGGCCTGCTTGAGGAGGCGGTCAACACAGCCAGCATCTTCATCCCCAACGGCACGATCGTGTCGACCGACGGGCGCGCCCAGCCGCGCCAGGTCTACCTCGCCAAGGGCGGCGCGATCTCGACCAAGATCCCGATGGTCGTGCTGGTTGACCACGGCACCGCGTCGGCGGCCGAGATCGTGACCGGCGCGCTGCAGGACCGGGGAAGGGCGAAGGTCGTCGGCACCCACACCTACGGCAAGGGCGTCTTCCAGGAGATAGACCCGCTTCCCAACGGCGGCGCGCTCGACTTCACGGTCGGGGAGTACTTCACCCCCAACGGTCACAATCTCGGTGGCGGGGGGGTCCGTCGCGGAGCCGGCATCACGCCCAACGTGTACGCGTACACGAACCTGACATCGAAGGTCGACACCGCGCTCCAGAAGGCGGAGCAGACCGTCGCTTCAGAGATCAAGTGAGCCCTGAGGCAAGCGATTCGCGCCCGGCGGCGCGGGTCGCAGTCCTGCGGCGCAAGGGCAAGTTCCTGGTCGCCGAGCCGTTCTTCGAGCCCGGACCGCAGATCGCAGTCAGTCGCGATCGCAAGGCCGACGTTGGCGATCTGGTGGTCGTGTCGGCGGGCGCCGGTGGCCGGCGCGGTTCGCGGCGGGTGGTGATCTCGCGCCGGCTCGGTCGTCCCGACGTGGCCCGCGACGTGATCGAGGCGCTGATGCTCCACCGTGGCCTGCGACGGTCATTCGATCCAGCTGTCGAGCACGACGCCCGCGACGCGGCTGATGCACCGCTCGAGATCGGCACCCGACGCGATCTGCGCGATCTGCCGACGTTCACGATCGATCCTGCGAGCGCGCGCGATTTCGACGACGCGATCTGCGCCGAGCAGCTCGACGACGGCTCGTGGCGGGTCTGGGTCCACATCGCTGACGTTTCGGCGTACGTGGCGCCCCGCTCATCGATCGATCGCGAGGCCTACCGTCGCGGGACGAGCGTGTACGTGCCCGGCGCGGTCGAGCCGATGCTCCCGAGGAGGCTGTCGAACGACGTCTGCTCGCTGGTCGAGGGCTTCGACAGGCTGACGGTTACCGTCGAGATGGTGGTCTCCGCCGACCAGCGGGTCCGTTCGAGTTCGATGTACCGCTCGGTGATCCGCTCCGTGCAGCGACTCGATTACGACCGCGTCGACCGGATCTTCGCCGGCACCGAGCGGGCCACCGAGCCGTGGGCGGCGCCGTTGGCCGCCGCGCGGGCGGCGGCGGGCGCGCTCAGCCGGCGCCGCGACCGTCAAACGGCGGTCGTGCTCGACTCGGCGGAGCCGGATTTCAGCTTTGACCGCGAGGGCAACGTGCTCGGCTCGACGCCGGTGGCGCAGACCGAGTCTCATCGGTTGATCGAGCAGCTGATGATCGCCGCCAACGAGCAGGTCGCCGGCTTCCTCGAGCAGCGCAAGATCCCGACGCTGTACCGCGTCCACGAGCGGCCGGAGGCGACCTCGGTCGAGCGGCTGATCGATCAGCTGGCGTCGCTCGGCGTGCCGACCCCGCCGCTGCCGAAGGGCCACCTGACGCCGCAGCAGGCCAGCGACCTGGCTGGCGAGGTCTCGGTTGCGGTCGCCGACTGGGTGGCACGGACGGGTCGCGGCGGACGGGCGCTTTCGAGCCTCGTCTTGCGCACCCTGAAGCAGGCCCATTACGACCACCGCAACCTTGGCCACGCCGGGCTCGCGTCGCCGCGCTATTGCCACTTCACCTCACCGATCCGTCGCTATCCGGACCTGATCTGCCACCGCGGGCTGTTGTCGGCGGTCGCCGGCGACCCGGCCCCGGACGCCTCGTGGGTGGCGGCGGCCGGACCGTGGACGTCGGCGCGCGAGCGCGAAGCGATGACGATCGAGCGCGACGCCGACGACATCGCGAGCTGCTTCCTCCTCGAACGCGAGCTGTTCGAAGCGGGAGACCGGGGGGCAGTGTTCGAGGGCGAGGTGATCGGACTGATCAGCGCCGGCGCGTTCGTCGCCTTCGGCGACGGGCTCGTGCACGAAGGAATGCTGCCCGTCCGCCGGCTGCGCGGCGACTGGTGGGAGCTCAACGAGCAGGCGACGGTGCTAGTTGGGACCCGCAACGGGGGCGCGATCAGGCTCGGGGATCCGATCGCCGTTCACGTCGGACAGATCGACGCGCCGCGGGGTAGGGTGGATCTGCTACCCGCGACCGCGGATGAGGACTGATGGCCAAAGGACGCAAACGGAAATCTGCACCGGGCGACGTCGCGACCAACCGCCAGGCGTCGTATCGCTTCAACCTGCTCGAGCGCTTCGAGTGCGGGATCGTACTGACCGGCACCGAGGTCAAATCGCTGCGCGAGGGAAAGGCGCAGCTGAAGGATTCATACGCCCAGGTCCGCGACGGCGAGATCTGGCTGATGGGCGTCTACATCCCGCCCTACGGGCCGGCGGCCCGCGACAACCACGACCCCGAGCGACCGCGCAAGCTGCTCCTGCACCGCGACGAGATCGACCGGCTCGTTGCCCGCACGCAGGAGCGCGGGCTGACGCTTGTGCCGACCCGCATGTACTTCGCGGGTCCACGATCGCGCGCGAAGGTCGAGATCGCGCTTGCCAAGGGGAAGGACCTGTACGACAAGCGCGAGACGATCCGCAAACGCGAGATGGCGCGCGACGTGCAGCGAGAGCTGCGCGAAGTCGGCCGCTAACGGGCTCCATGGTGCGTGAAAGCCCCGAAACGGGGGTAGCACGCCGTTATGACCATTGGTACATCCATCGTGCTGATCGCAGTCGGCGCCATCCTGAAGTGGGCTGTAACCGCGCAGGTGAGCGGAATCAACCTGCAGACCGCGGGAACGGTGCTGTTCGTGCTCGGGATCGTCGGTCTCGTGCTGTCCGTGATCTACACGTTCTATTGGTCGCGTCGGGCGACGGCGACGACCATTCCGGCCGACCAGCGCAACACGCGTTACTAGGCCATTTGATGACTGGCCGGGGTCTGGCGCGGCGTGCTACCCGAGCGTGCGGGCGAGGTGCGTCGCGTCCATCCCGATCACCAGCAACGCGACCAGCGATAGGTAGACGGCGGCGACAAGCCAGCGATCGCGCGGCCTGACGCGGTAGTAGGCCAGCTGCTCGAGGCTGCCCGTGCGGCGCAGCTTCCAGCGCTTGAAGGTCTCGTAGCCGGCGAATACCACGATGATCAGGATGATCGGGTTCGGGAACACGATCGCCAGC
>JBKQJQ010000166.1:0-7907 GCA_052147875.1 Solirubrobacteraceae bacterium
AAAGGGGTCCGCTGGCGCCCGCAGGCTGCCGCAGTTGCCTAGGGTTTACCGTACCGCGCGGTCGCAGTGCGCTGTTTACCTTGGTGGCAGGCGATCGACGCGCTCGACCGTGACCACGTCATCGACCGCGTACATGATCCGGTACGGCCGACCGCAGCCGGCGGTTGGGCCCGATGCCATGCCTGCTCTCTGGGGTCGCCGTTGCTGGCGAGTTTGCTGGCGCCGGGCCAGTGTTCGACCGGCCGGGCGGGCCGAAGCCGGTGCGGGTCACCCCGCTCGGCGCGCTGGTCCTGGCCCACGGGCGTGACCTGCTGGCGAAGGCGGCCGTGATGGCGGCCGCGCTCGACCGGTTCAAGGCCGGCGACGGCCGGGTCGATATCGGCACGTTCCAGAGCGTGTCCAACGTGATCTTGCCGGCGGTGGTGCGCAGGCTGCGGGAAGAGCATCCCGGCTGCGACATCAGGCTGTTCGAGGAGGAGACCGGCCAGCCCCAGGTCAGCGACCTCGACCTGATGTTCTTCGACAGCCGCGCCGGCGCAGACGTCCAGCACCTCAAGCTGCTCGACGACCCGTACCTGCTGGTGGCCAGCCCCGGCGCCTTCCCCGGCGGCCCGGTGCCGCCGGCCCGGCTCGACGGCGCCCCGATGGTGGCCCACCCGCCGATCTGCGACCAGGCCCGGGTCGAGCAGGAACTCGCGCGCCGCGCCGTCCGGCCGCACATCGTGTTCCGCACCGCGGGAAACGAAGCCGTGCTGTCAATGGTGCGAGCCGGAATGGGGACGGCGCTGCTGCCATGGCTCGCCATCCCCGGCCACGACACCCGCGCTGACAAGACGATCTCCATCCACGAGCTCCAGCCACCGCTGCCGCCCCGCGAGATCTTCTTGCTCTGGGAAAACGGACGCACCCATTCCCCGCTCGCCGCCAGGGCCATCGAGATCGCCGTCAACGAAACCGCCAAGATCGCCGAGGACCAACGACAGCCCAGCGAACTGAACCGCCCCGCAGCGTCCCGAGGCCCCACCTCGTTAGCAAGCGCGTCGTCGCCGAACATCCAGTCGTAGCCGGCGGCGAGCATCTCACACTGGTCGCAAAGGTGATGCAACCGCCATTCTGGTGCCGGGCGATCCCTGGGCGATCCCGGCTCGCATCTAGGAATCCCATAGCCCGGCGCGGACGACGACCGACCGTCCTGCCGCCGTTCAGGCGTCATGGACACCCTCCGGCCACACCTTCAACGACGAGCACGACGGCTGCACGCCCGCACAAGCGTGCCTTGCATGAGAGCTCGCGCTTGCGTCCAACCTCTTACTCATCCCTGGCACCTCCTCACGTGAGCACCTAAGAGAAAACCTCGCGGCTGCTCAGGTATCACTCGACGCCGAGGCGTTGAACATGATGAATGACCTCAATTGCTGGGTGAGCCGGCCGCACGGCCCGAGTGACGCCGCTCGTTCGGCGGCGCTGGACGGTCAATGCACGCTTCTGGGTAGTCCATGGAAGTCTCCCGACCAAGGGGCGGGGCGACGAGCTGCTCCGCGGGCGCGGGAGTCCCCGTTTCGACGCTCCCAAGTAGAAGGCGCAGGCCCCTGGGAACGGAGCGTCGCTTGACTAAGGGTTTCCTAGATGCGGTCCCGCACGGTATCGAACTGAGATGTGAGGGTCACCTCGAGCGAGTGGAGGACCCTTTATGACACCGACTGGCGATTCGGAAGGAAGCAGTAGCGAGGACACGGTTCGTGTCGGCACGATCGACCGCGGTCGCCTGCTACTCGTCGGAGCGGGACCCGGGCTCGGCTTGGCGGTGGCCCGCCGATTCGCCGTCGGCGGTTACCGAGTGACTTTGCTCGCCCGGAAAACAGACCGGTTGGGCGAGCTCGCGCAGAGCTTGGATGACACCGGCGCCGAGATCGACACGATCGAGGCCGACGCGAGCGACTCGGATGATCTGCGAGCCCGGATGACCGAGCTGTACGGGAGCGACGGCGCGCCTGGAGCCGTCATCTACAACGCGGTGATGGGCGCGCCCGATCAGCTGATGAGCTCGACGGCCGCCCATCTGCAGACGGCCTACGCCGTCGATGTCATCGGAGCGATCGTCATCGCGCAGGTAGCCGCGCCCGCGATGAGGGCAGCGGGATTCGGCACGATCGTCGTTACCGGGGGTGGATTCGCTGATCACCCGATCCCGGCGCTCGCCACCATCTCGCTTGGCAAGGCGGCGCTCCGGGCGGCCGCGACGATGCTCGGAGCCGACCTGGGGCCAGACGGCATCCGAGTTGCAACACTCACGATCGCCGGCCAGATCGTCGCGGGCACTGCCTTCGACCCAGAGCGGATCGCCGAGCGCTACTGGGAGGTCGTGCAGACGGACGGCCCCTGGCAAGCGGAATTCCGCTTCACCGGCGAGTAGGCGAGAACGACCTCGGATGAACAGTGGAGAGAGACCATGCCTGACTCAAACGACCGCGCGGACATCCTCATCGTCGGCGGCGGCTCCGCGGGAGCGGTCCTAGCGGCCCGACTCACCGAGGACAGCGCCCGAACCGTCCTCCTCCTCGAAGCGGGACCCGCGTACGGCCTCGACGAGATTCCCGAAGGCGTGCTCGGCGCCGCCCATGTGGCGGACCATGATCACGACTGGGGGTACACGTCTTGGGGCAATCACGACCAGCGAACGGTCCCGGCTCCGCGGGGGAAGGTGCTAGGAGGAAGCTCCTCTGTCAATGCCTCCGTGGCGATCCGCCCTCGTCCGAGCGACCTCGCGAAGTGGGCTTCTCACGGCGCCGAAGGATGGAGCTACGAGGAAGTCCTCCCCGCCTTTCGTGACCTCGAGAACACCCCTTCCGGGGAGGACCACTATCACGGGCGAAGTGGACCGCTGCCGATTCGTCAGCGGACGCTCGAAGGGCTGACCCCCGGACTTCGCGGTTTCGTCGAGAGCGCCGTCAGCTTGGGCTACAAGCAGAACGACGACTTCAACGGCGCCGAACAGGAAGGCGCTGGCGGCGCTCCCGTCAACGTCGTCAACGAGGTGCGACAGAGTACGGCGATGACCTATCTCTCGGCGGATGTGCGCAATCGGCCGAACCTCACCATCAAGGGCAACGTCAATATTGACCGGGTGCTGCTCGACGGCTCGACAGCGAAGGGCCTGCTGGCCGACGACGGAACGGAGTATCTCGCAGACGAGGTCATCCTCTCCGGGGGTACCTACGGCAGCCCCGCGATTCTCATGAGGTCGGGACTTGGTCCGGCTGCAGACCTCAGGAGACTCGGCATCGACGTCGTCGCCGATCTCCCGGTCGGTCAGCGTCTTCAAGATCAGGCACTCGTCCCGATCGGGTTCGCGCTCGCACCGGAGAACCTGCAGATGGTCCCTGCAGTTGGCGTGGTGTTGTGGACTCCGTCAGCCTCTGCGGTGCCAGGCGAACTCGACCTCAACGTCACCGCCACCCATCTCCTTCCGGGCTCGCAGAGTCCGACCGGCGGCGCCATCGTGATGGGGCTCTCGGTCACGTTGCCCGAGTCGACCGGGACCTTGAAGCTGGCGAGCGCAGACCCGAAGGACGCCCCGCTGATCGACAGCAACTACTTGGGCACTGGCAGGGACGCTCGCCGAGCGGTCGAAGCCTTCAAGATCGGCCGGACAATCTCGCGCCAGCCGGCGTTCGCTCGACTGATCGTGGACGAGTTGATCCCAGGTCCGTCGGTCAGCGACGAAGACGCCGCACGACACGTGTTCCATTTCCTCGCGCCCTACGGGCATCCGACTTCGACCGTCCCCATGGGAAGCGATGTCATGCCGTGGGCGGTCGTCGACTCCGTCGGGGCCGTCAAAGGAATCGAGCGCCTGCGTGTCGTTGACGCCTCGATCATCCCTGAAGTGCCGTCGACCGTCACCAACCTCACCGTGATCATGATCGCCGAGCAAATTTTCCGGAGGGTCTACCGATGACGACAAGCTCGGATAACCGCGCCCCGGCGCCCGTCACCCGGCCCGGGTTCTACGAAGTCCGCACTCCCGATCCGGAACGGCTCGTGCATTACTACCAGGACGCGCTTGGGCTCGTGGTCACCGAGCGGTCCGGATCCACGACGTACCTCACCACCGGTGTCGACCATCACTGCGTGATCGTCCAGCCGGGCGAGCGCGACGGCCGCGCCGCGGTCGGCTTCGAGGTGGCCGGATCGCTCACCGATGTGCAGCGCGACCTGAAGAAGATGGGCCTGGACGCCGAGCTTCGTTCCGACCCTCAGCCCGAGATCCGCGCCGCCCTGGCGCTCCCGGAACCGGAAACGGCGACGCCGATCTACCTCTACCAGGGCCAGCAGGCCAGCGGGGTGCCGACCGCGCTGGGCATCAGGCCGACCAAGCTCGGTCACATCGCGTCGTATGTGGAAGACCTCGAGGGTGCGCAGAGCTTCTATACCGACGTGCTCGGTTTCCGGTGGTCCGACACCATCGGAGACTTCTTCACGTTCCTGCGCTGCAACGCCGACCATCACGCCATCAACCTGATGCGCAGCGTCAAGAAGCACGGGCTGTTCCACGTCGACTTCGTCGCGGCGGGCGGCGTCCCAATCCTCGTCGCTGACGTTCTCGAGTTCGCCGAAATGCGCTCGGCCAGCGAGATTGAAGACGACGTCGAGCCGGCCAAACTCACGAAGCGCGAGGTCAACGAGCTTCGCACACTCCATCGGATCGTCAAGCAAGCAGGGCTGCAACGACACCATCGAGCCACCCGCACCGTGAACGAGCGCGGCTGTTTGTTCGGCAGCCTCGACGCCGACGTCACAGCCAACGACTGCGGCACCCTCGCGCGCGAAGGTCAGTGCAGTTGCGCGACCGATGCTTCCGCCGGTTCCGGTCACGAGGCAGACCTTCCCGGCTAGTCTGCCTGCCATCACTCTGCCCAGGCTGCGCAGGAGGGATAGTTCTGGCCGTAGTAGCGGAGCCGTGCCGCCCGGCTAAGACGATGCAAGCTATCGGTTGACACCTCTGCACTCCCGTCTCGATGGGGCTTCCCAAACGCTCGGTCGCCTGCGTGTGTGTCGGCGCCTCCAGCGACCGTCACCTAGAGCGTGCGCTGACCGACGCCGAACTCGCATCCGAGAAATCCATAGTTGTCATGTGCAGCAGCGAGGTTCCTCGGCTGGATGCCGTCAGCGCGCGCCCTCACCACGCCCCACAACCGTCCCAACAGCTGGCACCCGTGTCTGCGTGGAGGAGCCGTGATCGGCGGCGAGATATCGTCGATCAAGCAGGTGATGCATTGGCTCGCACCCACGATTCGAACGACTACGGAGGGTGAGGCGGGCCACTCGAGTCGTCTTCCAGACCGCCGGAGGTGGCGAAGCTCCGTGACTAGCGGTGATGTCCCGGTTCCCGGGTTCGCTGACAGCGACGCCCTCGGACTCGATGCCGCCCACCATGAACTACTCGGACGGCGCGAGGAACAGCGACGGCTCGCCGCTCTCCTTCACGGGGCTCGAGAAGGCCAGGCCGGCGTTCTCGTGCTTCGAGGAGAAGCCGGGATCGGGAAGTCGGCTCTGCTGAGCGATATCGCGAAGAATGCCGATGGCTTCTGCATCTGCCGTGCGGGAGGCGTCGAGTCCGAGATGGAACTCGCGTACGCCGGCCTACAGCAACTTTGCGGACCACTCACTGAGCATAACGTCGAACTCACGTCGCTGCACCGGAACGTTCTGGATCAGGTGTTCGGTCTCACCGAGGGTGCCCCTCCGGAGCGATTTCTCGTAGGTATCGCCGCCCTGGATCTGGTGGCGACCGTGGCCAAAAAGCAGCCGATCGTTTGGCTTATCGATGATGCGCAGTGGATCGACCAGGCCTCGATGCAGGCGATTGGATTCGTCGCCCGTCGGCTACTCGCCGAGAGGGTAGTAATTCTTATCGCTACCCGCGACGTCAGCGACGAGAAAGAACTTGCAGGGCTGCCGGAACTCCGGCTCGGCGGCCTGGGCACCGAGGACGCACGCAGGCTGTTTGAATCGGTCGTCAGTGGCCCAACGGATCCGCTCGTTCGGGATCGGATCATCTTTGAAACACGCGGCAATCCCCTCGCGCTCCTTGAGCTGCCTCGTGCGTGGACTACGGCGGAACTGGTTGAGGGCCTCTCAGAATCTGCCGGTATTCCGCTCACAGGCAGGCTTGAAGCTGCCTTTGCGAAGCGTTTGCGTGAACTGCCACCTGACACCCAGACCCTACTCGCACTCGCAGCAGCCGAGCCGAAGGGCGACCCGGCCCTACTGTGGTCCGCCGCTCAACGTCTCGGACTCGCTTGGAGCGCCGCGGCTCCGGCAGAACGCGCCGGCCTACTCGAAATAGGACAGGGAGTGTACTTCCGGCATCCACTGGTGCGGGCAGCCGCCTACCGCTGTGCGCCCCTCGAGAAGCGACTAGAAGCGCATCGCACTCTCGCGGAGCTGGCCGACCCGATCCATGACGCGGACCGTCGCGCCTGGCATTGGGCCTGTTCGACAGTGGGTCACGACGAGAAGATCGCCGCCGAGCTTGAGAGGACGGCAGGTCGGGCCAGGGCTCGCGGTGGTCTGCTGGCGGCCGCTGCCCTTCTCGAACGTGCAGCGCTCCTCACACCACACGGGGAGCGCCGAGCCGATCGGACGCTGGCAGCAGCGAGGGCGAAGCGAGATGCAGGGGCATTCGAATCAGCGCTCCGGCTCCTGTCGGTTGTCGACACCGAGCCACGGTCCGAGCTGCGCACCGCGCTGGGTGAGCAACTGCGGGGGAAGATCGCCTTTGACCAGCGCCGTAGCTCGGAAGCTGCCGAGCTCTTGTTCAGTGCGGCTCAGCGGATCGAGCCGTTTGCGCCCCTGGCTGCTCGTGACATGCACCTCGAAGCGTTGGCTGCGGCCGTCTGGGCTGCGGGCCCCGGCGACCGGGAGTTGGTCGCCAAAGCAGCGCAAGCCGCTCGGACCACAGCGTCGGCTGAAAATCCACCGCGCACCGCAGATCTGGTCCTTGACGCGATCGCGACCAGGATGACCGAAGGCTACGCGGCTGCCACACCCGCGCTGACCGCGGCACTCGACGCCATCCGCAATCACGGTCTGGGCCCCGACGATGCCGACGACTTGCTGTGGCTGACAGGAAACAGACTGGCCGGACTCATAGCCACCGAGGCTTGGGACCACGAAGCTGCTCTCGCCTTGGCAAAGCGGCAGGTCAGAGTGGCTCGAGAGTCGGGAGCCCTGGTACAGCTTCAATTCGCGTTGAACTTCCTCGCTAACAATGTCATCGTCACCGGCGATCTTCGTGGTGCGTCGGCGTTGTTGGAAGAAGAGCGCCTGCTGTCGGCGATTACCCTGGTAAGTCCGAATCGCACCATGCTGATCGATGCGCTCCGCGGCGATACGGATCGGACCGTTCCGCTGATCCAGTCGATGATCGAGGCCGCGGTCAAAGGTGGTCATGGCCGGGTCATTTTCTTTGCCCACTACGCGGCCGCCGTTCTGTACAACGGGCTCGGGCGTCACGCAGACGCGCTGGCTCACGCCAGGCAAGTGATCGAGTCTGACGCGTTGGGCTTTCAGACATTCGCCGCTGGCGAACTTGCCGAAGCGGCGTCCAGAGAGGGCGACACCGAGCTGCTGTCGTGCATGTCCACCTGGATGCAAGTCCGCGCCGCGGCGACTCCCACCGAGTGGGCGCTCGGAATGTGTGCTCGGATCCAAGCGCTCGAGGCCAACGACACCGATGCGGAGGCCTTGTATCGGGAGTCGATAGCCCACTTTGGCAAGACACAGCTACGGATCGAGCTGGCGCGCTCGCAGCTGCTCTACGGCGAATGGCTGCGGCGGGAGCGCCGGCGCCTTGACGCGCGCGTCGAGTTGCGCGCAGCTCTCCGCCTCTTCCGTGAGTTCGG
>JBKQJQ010000167.1:0-10519 GCA_052147875.1 Solirubrobacteraceae bacterium
GACAGCGGTAGACCCGTGAGCGAGCTCAGCCGGGTCGCCGCCGACCCCGAGTAAAGATGTCGTCGATAGCACTCGAGCGTCTCGGCGGTCGTCTCGAGGTAGCAATAGGGCTCGGGCTCGAGCGCCAGCCTAACCAGCCGCCCGGTCCGCGCCCGCAGCGTGACCAGATGTGCGACGACCGCGAGCACGTTGTCGATCATCGCGTCGACGTAGCCCTCGTCCTTGACCTTGGGCTTGAACGCCAGCGGGCTGCTCTGGATCGAGGGCGAAATGCTCGGATCGGTGATCTCGGCGAGGATCTCAGCGACGCCAATCGTGTACGCAGCCCGCTCTCGCGACCGCCAGTCGGGTTCGTAGACCTGCTCCTTGACGACCCGCCCCTTGAACGAACCGTAGGGAAAGGCGTTGACGGTGTAGACGTAGAGGTCGTTCGCGTCCAGGAACGTCCGCAACTGATTGCGCGCTTCGCTGTCGGCCCGGAGCGCTGCCACGGACTCGGCGGCCAGCCGCAGCGAGACCCCGAACGGCTCGTTTGGCGCGACGCGCTCCTTCACGCGCGGGAGGTATGTGGTCAGGCTGGTCCACAGCTCCTCCCAGTTATCCGCGGGATGCACGAGCGTCCCGTAACTCAGGTGGCCGAGGTTGCTGGCGAGCCTCACGCCACCTTCTCCACTTGTCCGGAATCGGCAGAGCGAACGATTGCCTCTGTGACCGCGGCTCCATGGATCATCTCTTCCGGAGAGATCGGGTACGGGTCGCCGCCCGCCGCCGCGCGCGCAAACGCCTCCAACGCGGCCCGCGTGACGTCGTATGTCTCGGCATCCCGCACCTCCGCGGGCCCGCCGACCGGCTGATAAATCCGCGTCTTGAACAGCCGCAGCCGGCGCTCCTCCGACGAGGCGCCGGCGACATGGGTCATCCCCTCGAGCCTGACCCAACCGTTGGAGCCGAACACCTGAAAGCTGAACCCGGGTCCGGTTGCGGTCAGCGTGCCGAGGTACCCGGACATGCCGTCCTTCATCCGGAACAGGATGCTGGTCGTATCGTCGCATGGGATCTCGACCACGCGCCTGAAGCTCTGGCAGAACACCGACTCGATCGGCCCGCAGAGATCGATCATCCCGTCGACCGCGTGGACTCCCATCGGCGTCAGGCCTCCGGCCGGCGTCTCTGCGGGATTGGCTCGCCACTGCTCGGGCTTGAGCTTCAGGGCGTTGGGGAACGTCATCGTCGCCTCGACGTGCATGACCACACCCAGTTGGCCCGACTGAACGCTGTCACGCAGCCTCGTCATCTCCGGGTGAAAGCGTCGGTTGTACCCGAGCCCGAGCGTCACACCGGCTCGGCTGACGGCGTCGACCGCCGCCTCCGCGTCGGCCCTGGTGAGCGCGAGCGGCTTCTCGCAGAACACGTGCTTGCCGGCGGTCGCGGCGGCGCTGACCTCTTCCGTGTGCAGGGAGTGCGGCGTCGCCAGCACGACCGCGTCGACCTGCTCGTCGGCGAGCACCGCGTCCAGATCGTCGAGCGTACGCATGCCGTACTGCTCGGCGAAAGCGCGTGCATCGTCTGATCCTGTCCTCGTCACCGCTGCGGTGAATGTGATCTCGTCGCTGGTCTCCTGAACCGACTCGACCAGGGTCTTGCCCCACCAGCCGAGCCCGATGACTGCTGCGTTCAGCACCCGCCTACGCGGTCCGGATCAGCGAGTAGCGCGGATCGGCCGCCAGGCATTCGGCCTCGGGCAGCCCGAGCTCCTTGCGGACGAGGTTGGCGCCCAGCACGAGCGCCGCCATCTTGTAGAACGCGTGCCGCCGGCTCATCCCCTCGCGCCCCATGCCGCAGTCCGAACACAGAACCAGGCGCTCGGCCGGAATGTGCTGCAGCGCCAGGCGAGCGAGGTCTGCGACCTCCTCGGGCGATTCGACCTGCAGCGTGTGGTGGTCGATCATCCCGACCGCCACCTTCTTGTCTGTGATCTGCCTGCCGATCGCGTTCAGGTCCTGGGCGCCCGAGCTGCGGGTCTCAAACGTGATCACGTCGGCATCGACCTGGTTGAGGATCTCGAGCGCCGGCTCGTAGGTCTGGACCTTGGCGAACATCCGCTGCTGCGACGGGTTGCCCCAGCAGGTGTGGCACCACACCTCGGTCTTGTCGCGCAGCCCCTTGACCGTGTTGTTGAACACCTGAAGCATGAACTCCGGGTTGATCACGTCATCGACGAAACCGCGCGCGGCGAGCAGATGGATCTGCGGCTCTTCCATCTGGATCACCGGACAGCCCGCGTCGGCGAGATCGTGCAGCTCGGCGTTGAACGCGTCGCTGATCGCCATGATCCGCGACGGCAAATCGTCGTAATAAGAGTCCTCGACAGCGAACGCGACCAGCTCGGGAGTGACGGTTCCAAACTTGACCGGCCGGTGTGTCAAACGCTGGGCCGTCTTCCACATCTCCGTGTACTGCAACTCACCGCGCCCGACCGCGCCGATTATCTTCGGCATGACACGTGCCTCGAGGTAATCGTGCAGGATGTGTCCACGCGGGAAACCAAGGCCGCCGGCACCCGCTTGCGCGAGACGCGGACGATCGCGGTCGAAGCCATCCATGTGCTGGGTCGGATACCGCGTCCAGCTCTGCCCACCGACCTCATTGTCAAACCGGCAGTCGCCATCAGTGACGATGTCGAGGCCCGCCAGCTCCTGTTCGCGGAGGTAGACCGAAAGCGCATCTACATACTGCTCGCGGAACGTGCTGTCGACCATCGCGTCCAGGAACGACCTCGTCCCGATCGTTTTCGTGTACCAGCTCGGTCGCGGAAGCGAGCCGATGATGGTGGTCGGGAGTACGCTCCCCGCGGTCGCTTTGAGCATCGAGGGCTCTCCTTGGTCGGTTAGCGAGAGGACTGTATGTTGCAGCCCGTTCAATGTCAATGTACACCGGCCGGCCCTGAGTGGCGGCTCTCGCAGCGGCCCACTGGCACGGGCTCGAGGCGCGCGCAGCACCTGTAGCCGGGTCGGGGAAACGAGGGTGAGCATGAACGTCGCGTTCATAGGTCTTGGGCGGATGGGGCACGCGATGGCCTCCAGGCTTGTCGGCGAGTTTGATCTCGTCGTCTTCAATCGGACGCCCGGACGGGCGCAGCAGCTGGCCGAAGCTGGCGCGCGGGTCGCCGACTCCGTGGCCGATGCCTGCCAGGGCCGCGACGTGGTGATCACGATGCTGGCCGACGACGCGGCATTGACCGCGGTCACACTGGGGGCGGCGGGCATTCGCGACTCGCTGACGGCCGGCGCGCTCCATGTAGCGATGGGGACGCACAGCGTCTCGGCGATCCGGGAGCTCACGGCAGCGCACCGCGGGCACGAGCAGACGCTAATTGCGGCGCCGGTGCTCGGTCGCCCAGATGTCGCGGCGACCGGCAAGCTCGGGGTTGTCGCGGGCGGCCCAAGCGAGGCGGTACAGCGCTGTGAGCCGCTGTTCGAACTGATCGGCTCACGCACGTTCCAGGTCGGTACGGAGCCCGAATCGGCGTCAGCCGTGAAGCTCGCCAACAACTTCGTGCTCGGCTGCGCGATCGAGGCGATGGGCGAGGCGTTTGCGCTCGTGGGCGCGTACGGGGTACCCGCGCGGCGATTCTACGACGTGATCGTCGACGGCCTGTTCTCGGCCCCCGCATACCGCGTCTACGGCGACATCATCGCCGACGAGAGATACGACCAGGTGGGGTTCACGGCCGAGCTCGGTCTCAAGGATGTGAACCTGATGCTCGCCGCCGGCAGCGTCGCGCGCGTCCCGCTCCCGAGCGGCAACGTGTACCGCGATCGGCTGCTGGGCGCGATTGCGCACGGCGAGGGCGAGCTAGATTGGGCGGTGATGGCGCGCGACCAGCAGCGCGCCAGCGGCGCCGCATGAGCGGCTCGCCTGAGCGGTCCGCCTGAGTGTCGCCGCTGCCGGCGGGACCGACGGGAGGACCGCGCCGCTTGACGGCGCTGAAGCGATACTGTGTACTATCCCTGAACAGGTCTGGGAGCCCGCAGGAGGATGCTTGATCGCTTCAAGAGGCGCGACAATGGCGGTGGATTGGGAGGAGCGGGTCAACCTTCCACGCCTGCGCACCGACCGGCTCGACCGCGCCCGAGCAGCGCTCGAAGCGTCTGACCTCGGCTCGCTGCTGCTGTTTGACCAGAACAACATTCGCTATGTGACCAGCACTCACATCGGCGAGTGGGCCCGTGACAAGAACGCGCGGTGCGTTCTGATGATGCGCGGCCATGATCCCGTGCTGTGGGATTTCGGCTCGGCCGCGCGACACCACCAGCTGTATGCGCCCTGGCTTCCACAGTCGAGCTGGCGCGCCGGGGTCACGAGCATGCGTGGGGCGATGCCGCGTGTCACCGGCGTGCCCGATCTGCTCGCCACACACATCATCGACGAGCTGCGGGAAGCCGGGCTCGAGCGCGAGCCCGTCGGCATCGATATCACTGACATGGAGACACTCGCGGCGCTTCACCGCCACGGCGTCCTGACCGCCGATGCCCAACCGGTGATGTTGTCGGCACGCAAGTTGAAAACCGTCGACGAAATCGCCCTGCTCGATCATGCGGCGGCAATCGTGGACGCGGTCTACGAGCTGATCTACACGATGCTCCGGCCGGGAGTGCGCGAGTCTGACATCGTCGCCGAGGCGCAGAAACGGCTGTTCGAGCTCGGGTCAGAGCAGGTCGAGGCAATCAATGCGGTATCGGGCGACCGTTGTAACCCGCACCCACACGTGTTCTCTGACCGTCTTCTGCGGCCAGGTGACCAGGCGTTCTTCGACATCATCCACTCGTTCATGGGTTACAGGACGTGCTATTACCGTACCTTCTGCGTCGGTGGAGCAACACAGTCTCAGCTCGACGCCTACAAGCAGTGCCGGGAGTGGCTGGATGCGGCGATCGATCTGGTGCGCCCGGGCGTCACGACCGACCAGATCGCGTCGGTGTGGCCGACCGCCGGGGATCTCGGGTTCCCGAGCGAGGAGTCGTGCTTCGGACTGCAGTTCGGCCACGGGATCGGAGTCGGTCTGTACGAGTCGCCGATGATCTCGCGCTTGCACTCATTCCAGGATCCGGTAGAGATCGAGGTCGACATGGTGTTCGCGCTCGAGACCTACTGCCCGGCAAGTGACGGCCGCTCGGCCGCGCGGATCGAGGAAGAGGTGGTCGTCACCCCCGAGGGCCCGCGCATCCTGACGCGGTTCCCAGCGGAGGAGCTGCTGGTGGCGGGACGTCAGTACGTGCGCGGCGCCGACGTGGTGGCTGCCACGCCACCGGACCAGCTGAGTCAGCAGGTGTGGGACACGCCGTCGGTCTCGCCGCAGCGCTGAGATGACGGACGGCATGGCTGATACCGCTCGCGCTGCCGAGGCCGAGGAGGCGATCGAGGCACAGGAGCTGTTCCGCCGGATGCTCCTGATCCGGCGCTTCGAGGACCTCGTCCAGTCGCTGTTCCTCGAGGGCCTCGTGCATGGGACCACGCACCTGTGCTCCGGGCAGGAGGCGTCGCCGGTCGGCGTCTGCTCGGTGCTCGGAGACGGCGACCGGGTCGCCGGCACCTACCGCGGACACGGGGTCGCGCTCGCACTCGGCGTCGAGCCACAGGCGTTGCTCGACGAGCTGCTGGGTAGGGCGACGGGAGTCGGCGGCGGCCGCGCGGGCTCGATGAACGTCATCGACATGGAGCATCGCCTGATCGGCTGCTTCGGCATCGTCGGCGGCAGCATCGCCGCCGCCACCGGCGCGGCGCTGGCGCTCAAACAGCGCGGTGGTGTGGCGGTTGCGTTCTTCGGCGACGGGGCCACCAACCAGGGTTACTTCCACGAGTGCCTCAACTTCGCCAAGGTGATGACGCTCCCGGTGGTGTTCGTGTGTGAGAACAACCTGTATGGCGAGTTCACGCCGTACAGACAGGTGACCGCGGGCGAGATTCGCTCCCGGCCTGAGACGCTCGGGATCGAGTCGGTCACGATCGACGGTAACGACGTGTGGACGGTGCAGGAAACGGCGCGCCGCGCAGTCGAGTCGGCGCGCTCCGGCAACGGACCGCAGTTCATCGAGGCGATGACCTACCGGTTCGTCGGCCACTCCCGCAGCGATCCCGGCCGCTATCGCCCGGACGGCGAGCTTGACACATGGCGCGAGCGTGACCCGCTGAAACGTGCCGAGAAGGTCCTGCAGGATCGGTTTGGCGTCGGCGCTTCGGCGCTCGACGCGATCCACGCCAGCGTCGAAGAGCAGACGTCGCAGATTGCGCAGCGTGGTCGCGCGGCCCCGTTCCCTGATGCCAGCGCGCCGGTGACGGAGTTCAAGGTCTAGCCGTGGCCGTGACTGAACAACTCGAATTCAGGCACGCGATCCGCGAGGCGATCGATGAGGAGCTCGCGCGCGACGAGCGCGTGATCTTCTTCGGTGAGGACATCGCGGCTGCCGGAGGTGTGTTCGCGGTGACGCCCGAACTGGCCGCCAAGCACGGGCCGTCGCGGGTGTTCGATACGCCGATCTCCGAGCTCGCGCTGGCCGGCACGGCGTTTGGCAGCGCGGTCTGCGGGCTGCGTCCGATCATCGAGATCATGTTCGGCGACTTCCTGCCGCTGACGATGGACAGCCTGGTCAACCAGGCGTCGAAGTACTGGTACCTGTCAAACGGAAAGGTGAGCGTTCCACTGGTGGTCCGCTCCGCCGTCGGCGCGGGCGGCAGGTTCGGCGCGATCCACTCGCAGGTGCCCGCGGCCTGGTTCGAGGGCGTACCGGGGCTCAAGATCGTCGCGCCATCGACGCCCAGCGACGCCAAGGCGCTGCTCAAGGGAGCGATCAGGGACGACAACCCGGTCCTGTTTCTCGAGCACAAGCGCCTGTACTCGAAGAAGGGAGACGTCTCCGAGGACGGCGCCGCGACGCTCGGCGAGGCGCTGGTTGTGCGCGAGGGCAGCGACGTCACGCTCGTGTCCGTGATGGTCGGCGTTCACGAATGCCTGGAGGCGGCGCGTCGGCTGGACGAGGCCCAGATCAGCGCCGAGGTGATCGACCTGCGTACGCTGCGGCCGCTTGATCATCAAACCGTGCTCTCGTCGCTGGAGAAGACCAACCGGCTCGTTGTGGTGGAAGAGGGGCCGCTGACCGGAGGATGGGCCGGCGAGGTTGTCGCGTATGCGGCCGAGCACGGGTTGGAGAGCCTCGACGACGTCGTACGGATCGCCACGCCCGACCATCCGATCCCCTACAGCCCGCCGCTCGAGGACGCGTTCCTGCCCAGCGGCGAGCGCATCGCCGAGGCTGTCCAGGCCCGGTTTGCATGAGGGCAACGAACGTCAGCAGCCGGCCGGGGAACAGCAACCAACGAGAGGGTGGAGATGACACGTAGCACGGACAGGATCCTTGTAACTCACGCCGGCAGCCTCCCGCGTCCCGAAGACGTGATCGAGCTGGTCTGGGCGAAGATGGACGGTCAGGAGGTCGACGAGGCTGAGCTCGAGCACCGCGTCGAGTCGGGGGTAGCCGAGATCGTCAGAAAGCAGCGCGATGCCGGCGTCGACATCGTCAGCGACGGTGAGCTCGGCAAACCCGGTTTCAGCACCTACGTGGAGGAGCGCTTCACCGGCTTTGACGGCCGCAGCGAATTCCAGGCCGACGACGTCGCGCCGTTCCCCAACCTGGCGATGCGGCTGTTCAACACGCCGGCGATGGCGCACGTCATCTTCTCCAACTGCGTCGGTCCGGTCACCGCCAAGGACCCCAACGCCGAGCAGATCGAGGTCGACCGGCTGAAGAACGCGCTCGACGGCCTTCCTCCATCGAGCGCGTTCGTTGGCGCGATCAGCCCGGGCCAGATCGCGTTCAACTACCCCAACCAGCACTACGGCTCCCACGAGGAGTACCTCGGAGCGCTTGCCGACGCGCTGTCTCACGACTACAAGGCGATCACCGACGCCGGGTTCAACCTGCAGATCGATTCGCCTGACCTCGCAATGGCTGCGCACTGCCGGTCTGTCGGGAGCAGCATCCAGTCATGGGAGACCCACCTGCCGCTTGCGATCGAGGCGCTCAACGCGGCGCTCGACGGGATCCCCCCGGAGCAGGTGCGCCTGCACGTCTGCTGGGGCAACTACGCCGGTCCGCATCACAAGGACGTGCCGCTCAACAAGATCATCGGCGAGGTCCTGAAGGCGAACGTCGGGACGATCTACCCGGAGGGCGCCAACCCCCGGCACGAGCACGAGTGGCGCGTGTTCGAGGAGGTCGAGCTGCCCGAGGACAAGTCGGTCATCCTCGGCGTGATCGACGTGAAGTCCAACTGCATCGAGCATCCCCAGGTCGTGGCCGACCGCCTCACACGGCTGGCGAAGATCATCGGGCGTGAGCGCGTGCTCGCGGGCACCGACTGCGGATTTGACACCTTCATCCGGTTCTCGCAGGTCGACCCCGACGTCGCGTGGGAGAAGCTGCGGGCGCTGTCCGAGGGCGCCGAGCTTGCCTCAAAGGAGCTGTGGTAGGGCCGCCGGCAGCTGAGCGCGACCGGCTGTTCCTAGCGGCGGTCGCGCTCATCCAGCTGCGAGCAATGACGTGACCGCGGTCATCATGCCGCGGTGCCCCTGATCTGCGAGTCCCTCAGCGTCGCGTCCGTCACCATCCGGGCATGAACGGCGAGGAACTACGGGACATATGCCTGACGTTCCGCGGCTCGGTCCAGACTTTCCCATTTGGGTTTGAGACCTCCGTCTTCAAGGTCGCCGGCAAGATGTTCGCCCTGTCCGCGCTCGAGCGCGAGCCGTTGTCGGTCAGCCTCAAGTGTGAGCCGCTGCTCGCCGAGCAGCTTCGCGGCGCTCACCCGGCGATTCGCGCCGGGTATCACCTCAACAAGCGCCACTGGAATACGGTCGTGCTCGACGGCTCGCTGTCTGATCAGGTGATCGGCGAAATGATCGAGGACTCCTACGACCTCGTGGTCAGCAAGCTACCGCAGGCGCGGAGGCATGGACTTGGGTGGCGCCCAGCCTGAACCGGCGATCGCGTGGCCGCCTGTGTCAGAAGCCGAGCGCGCAGCCGTCCTTCCGGGCGTCCGAGCCCCCAAGCAGGCACTCGTCGCTGCAGATGATCGCCTGACCGCCGCCGAACATCTCTGGCTCGGTGACCCGCTCGACCTTGAAACCGAGCGGCTCGAGCTCGCCCGCTGACTCCCACAGCGGCTGCTCGAGCGACAGCGTCGATCCGTCGATCCGAAACCGGCCGCGGTCGAGCGCGGCCTGAGGATCGAGTCCGTTGCGCATCAGCTCGACGATGAATTGCACATGCGCCTGGGCCTGGATGAAGCCCCCCATCACACCGAACGGCCCCAGGAGCTCAGACCCACGCGTGAGCATTCCCGGGATCAGGGTGTGATACGGGCGCCGGCCTGCCTCGACGTGACCGTTGACGGCGAAGCATGCGGCACGATTGTTGAGCACGACTCCCGTCGAGCCGGCAACCACGCCAGAGCCGAACGACTCATAAAGGCTCTGGATCAGCGAGATCGCGGTCCGGTTGCCGTCGACCACGCACAGGTAGACGGTTCCGCCGGCGGGCTCGGTCACCCGGGCCGCCGGTCGGGCACGTCGCGATTCGATGTGCTCCGAGGTCAGGAGGGCGGTGACGTCGGCGCCGTCGCGGACGTGGTTGAGCGCGTCGTCAAGGGCGAGCGACACGGCTCTGACCTCCTCGCGGATCCCAGGCTCGCGGTCGCCCATGATCGCGAGCGCCTCGAGCGCGGCGACTCCCTGCGTCGGCGGCGGCAGCTCCGACACGGTGACGCCCCGGTAGGTCTGGGCGATCGGCTCGACCCATCGCGCTCGGTAGTCGGCGAGGTCTTCATGCTCAAGCCACGAGGTGGCGACAATCGCATCGGCCACCTGCCCGCGATAGAAGCCCGGCGGGCCGCTGTCGGCGATCGCGCGCAGCGTCGTCGCCAGTTCGGGCATGAAGAACCGCCGACCGAAGGACGGCGGACGGCCGAGCGCGCTGGGTGGAGGCTGCGTAAGGCGCCAGTCGCGGGCGGTCTCCGCGGACGCGACAACGCCGCCTTCGGCAGCGTCGATCGCTGGCGCTAGGCACCTGTCGAGTCCCCAGGTGCCAAGGCGGTCTGCCAGCTCCTGCCAGCCGCTGACCGCGCCGGGGACGTCGCACGATCGCGGGCCCCTGTCCGCCGGCGGCTCGGATGGAGCGCTCCGCGGCGCTGGACCGGCTGCATCCAGGCCGAGCAGCCTGCCATCCGGCGTGCGCACGATCGCGAACAGGTCGCCGCCGATCCCGGTCGCATGCGGCTCGGTCACGCACAGCACGGCAGCGGCACAGAGCGCGGCGTCGACCGCGTTTCCCCCCGCTCGCAGAACCTCGAGCGCGCTGAAGGTCGCCAGCTGTTGGCTGGAGGCAACCATTGCATGCCGGGCCACGCTTGGTGACCGGGCGGGTGCGAGCCGGAAGCTCATCGTCGCGCGAAACATACGACGCAT
>JBKQJQ010000168.1:0-4999 GCA_052147875.1 Solirubrobacteraceae bacterium
GAGCCGGCGGCGCCGGGGTGGGTGTGCTCGAGCTCGTCCGCGAGCCGGTTGAGTTGCTCGAGCGCGCGCGGGTACTCGGTCTCGCGCCACGCCTTGCGCATCCGGGTTTTGATCGGCGGGCGGTCACGCTCGGGGAGATGCCCGAGCACGTTGCGCTCCTTGTGCCACAGACAGCGCTGCACCGGCACCTCGCCGAACACCGACCGGATCGCTTTGCGCAGCGCCTTTGATCCGTCGAGCACGAACAGCATCCCCTGCTCGGGATCCAGCCCGCGCGCGACCAGGTCAGACAAGAGCGCGGTCGCGACCGTCGCGTTCTCCGAGGAGCCTTCCCACAGTCCGAGCGGGATCTTCACGCCCTCCGTGGTGATCCCGAGCGCGACGATCATCATCCGGCCCTTGAGCTCCAGCCCGTCGAGCATCATCACCGCGAGGCGCAGATCTGAGAGCTGGCGCGACATCAGCTCGCCCACCGCCTCGCGGGTGCGCTCCACGAACGTTCGCGACACCGAGCTCTTCGACGTCGACCGCGCCTTGACCTCGACCTGCTCGCCGACCGGCTCCTGCGTGCGGCGATACCGACGGGTCGAGACGCCGGCGAGCATCCGCTCCAGCACGACCCTGGCGAGCGGATCGCGGTCAGCGAAATGCTCGTACGTGCTCAGCGCCACCTCGGCCTCGCCATCCACGGTCCGCACCCTGGGCCGCCGCGCCTCGACACGCCGGCCGCCGAGCGTGACCTCGCCGTCCTCGTGACCGTGCCGAACCGCGGTCCGGTCCGGGTCGTGCTTGCCCTTCAGGCCGACCACGTCGTCGACCTCCTCTTCCATCAGTTCGCTCAGCACACCGAGCCCGACGCCGACGCTCAGCGCGAGCAATCCCTCCTTCGCTGCCCCGACCAACTGCCCCAGCGCTTCCTGCACACACTCCGGGAGCACGGCCTCATCACGGGTCGCCTCAGCGACCGGTACGTTGCTACTCACGGCGGTTCCTCCTTAGATCTTTGGCGGATCGCCGCGAACGCTCCCAACACGAGCGGACGCGGCCGGAGGGACCGCCGTCACATCAAAGTTCTACAAGCCCCGGGACAACCTCCGTGCCTCACTGCTGACCGGCTACTTCCCGGCCCAGCATGGGGTCAAGTACACGCTCGAGGAGAGCATGGACGACAGCAAGTACCCGCAGGTCGAGCTGCCCCAGAACTTCAAGAACCTGGCCAGCGTGATGGCGGCCGCGGGCTACAACGTGGTCTACAAGGGCAAGTGGCACCTGAGCAAGCCGGCGGGCAGCGAACGGGCGCCTTCCGACGTCGCCAAGTACGGCTTTGCCCGCTGGAACCCGCCCGACGCGGGTGCGAACCAGGACAAAGACCAGGAGGGTGGGGGCAGCATCAACAATGACGGGCGCTTCATGAACCAGACGGGGTCGGTGGAATCGGGCCAGGAGGGCGCGCTTCAGTACCTCAACTCGGCCGCCGCCCAGCAGCAGCCGTTCTTTTTGATCATCTCCCTGATCAACCCCCACGACGTGCTCGAGTACCCCAAGAGCTACGCCGACGACGGTTACGACGACTCGTGGCTGGAGGGCGAGATCAGGGTGCCCGCGACGGTCGACGAGAACCTGTCGACCAAGCCCAGCGCCCAGCGCCAGTTCTTGCGCATCTCCAAGCTCATCGGGCTCCTGGACACGCACCAGAAGAAGCGCAACTACCTGAACTTCTACGGCAACCTGATGAAAGCTGATCGACTGTTACCTGGTCAACGTCCTCGATGCTTTGGAGGCGCAGAACCTGCTCGACAACACGCTGGTGATCCGCACCTCCGACCACGGCGAAATGGGGCTGGCGCACGGTGGCTTGCGCCAGAAGTGCTTCAACACGTACGAGGAGACGATGCGGGTGCCGCTGGTCTACTCCAACCCGCGGTTATGGAGCAAGCCGCGGACGTCGGACGCGATGGTCTCGCACGTCGACATGCTGCCGACGCTGGCGAGCCTCGTCCGTGCGCCGGCTTCGGCTCGCGCCAGGTGGCAGGGGGTCGACTACTCCGATCTGGTGCTCTCGCGACTCGCGCCGCCGCCCCAGGACTACGTCGTGTTCACCTACGACGACTGGCAGGTGGGACAGACCAGCCCACCATACGTCAAGCCGCCGCAGCACATCATCAGCGTGCGCGAGCGGCGCTGGAAGATCGCCGAGTACTACGACGTCCATAGCAAGGTCCCCAGCCAGTGGGAGATGTATGACCTCAAGCGCGACCCGCTCGAGCGCAGCAACCTCGCCCACGAGGGTTACCACCGAACCCCGGCTCAGGAGAAGGAGTACCGCCGGCTGCGCCGCAAGCTGGCCCGGGTCAAGGCTCAGCGCCTACGGCCGCTACCGGACACGCCCCAACCTCAGACCGACGGCCGCCCCAACGTGCGGGCGCCGATCAGCGCGATGGACTAGCCGCCCCTGTTAGGGACGGCGGACGCCGCCGCCGCGGTTGCGGGCAAGTCGAACGGCCTCATCGAGACCGCCCTTAGACAAGGTGTGAGATCTCGCGCGCCCCGCACACGAGACTGCTGGGTTCTCGCAAGCCACCGAGAAGACCCAACCACCGATCGTCGCGGTCGTCCCGGGCAGCCTCAGCGCGATCGCGAACGCCTCCTGGTCGACGCCTCAGCAAGATCGAAGTCGCCGACGTAGCCGACCAGGCTGGCCAGCACGCGCCGCCACCGCTCGCGAAAGACACGCTCGATCAAACGGTGCCATCCAAGCCGTGGACATGCACCAACGGACGGACCTCCACCACCCCGCCGAGCCTGGCCGCCGGGCAGCGAGCGGCAATCTCGAGCACCGAGTCGAGACTCTCCGCCTCGAACAGGTAGAAGCCGCCAAAGACCTCCTTGGTATTCGCAAAGGGGCCGTCGGTAATCAACGTCTCGCCGCCCTCGACGCGCACCGCGCTCGCAGTCTCGATCGACTGCAGCTGAGCCCCCCCAATGTAACCCGGGAGCTCGGCGATCGCGAAATACTCCGCAGTCATCTGCTCCAGCTCCGCAGCGCTCAGCGCCTCATAGGCACCTGGCTTCTCATAGACCAACACCGCGAACTGCATACGCCCTCCTTGAAGATCGTTATCAACCCTACGACGAACAGACGCCGCCGCAGGGGACAAACCTCCACGGCTACGCCTGCAGGACTACGTTTCGATCGCAAGCTGGGGCGATCCGAGCGGAACCCCGCACGCTGGAGTTGGACTTGATGCACAAGCACGCGACGGCGTCGAGCCGCTGCCGCAGTCCGGCCGAGCAGCGCAGTCCACACCGGGTCGTGACTCCGGTCGGCTGATTCTGCTCGATCAACGAAGCAGGACCAGCCGGCCCGTCGCCGCTGCGGCGCTCCTCGCCACGAGCGAGTCCGACGGCTGGCACGATGACGGCGATGGGCCTCGCCTGACGCGCTCTTCCACACAAGCGCGCCGAGCAGGATGCGTGACGTCGCCGGCGAGATGCGCGTCCGACCACGAAGGCAGGTCTGGCGCTGGTCGTAATGCGGCGGCCCGAGCGTGGCTGCTCCGCACCTGGCGGCGCCACGCCGGCGCCGTGGCCGCTTTGCTCTCGGAGGCCTAGCGACGCGCCGCGCCGCGAGATCGCCGAGTTCGCTCCGAGCCAGCGGCGCCACCGGGGATCGGGTGGCGGTGGGGTCGGCGGGAGGCGCCTGGGCCGCACGGCGTAGCCGACTCACCTGGTTTCCTCCCGTCGCCCGGGCTCGACGGAGGTTCGCGCATTTCCGGCTCGCATGAAAGCTGTCCCCTAAGCGTGCGCCCGTTCGTCGTTAGGGCGACAATCCACTCTCCTCCGTAGGAGGTTCCAGATGAAGTACGCCATGTTGATCCACGAAAAGCCCGGCTACGTCGAGGCGCTGGCTGAGGATGAGCAGAAGGCCGTGTTCGCCGAATATATGGCGCTGGCGGAGGAACCGCGCGCCCGGGGCGGTGCGCAGCTCCAGCCGATCGAGACCGCGACGACGGTGCGTGTGCAGGACGGCCAGACGCTGACCACCGACGGCCCGTACGCGGACACCAAGGAGGTGTTCGGCGGCTACTACGTGTTCGAGGCGGACAACCTCGACGAGGCGATCGATCTGGCGGCGCGGATCCCGGCGGCCCGTCTCGGCGGCGCGATCGAGGTCCGGCCGTTGGTGGAGCGCTAGCGCTGCTGGACAAGGTTTTCCGGGACGAGTGGGGGCGAGTCCTGGCCTCGCTTGTCGGTTTCCTTCGCGATTTCGATCTCGCGGAGGAAGCCGCCCAGGAGGCGTTCGCGGTCGCCGCGGAGCGCTGGCCCCGCGACGGAGTCCCGGCCAACCCCGGCGCTTGGCTGACGGTCACCGCGCGCAACCGTGCGATCGACCGGATCCGACGTGAGCGGACGCTGGCCGAAAAGGCCCGTCAGCTGGAGGTGCCCGAAGCGACGATGGACGAACTTGACGACACCGTGATCGAGGACGAGCGGCTCGAGCTGATCTTCACCTGCTGCCATCCCGCGCTGGCGCTCGAGGCGCAGGTTTCGCTCACACTGCGGGCGCTCGGTGGGCTGACGACAGAGGAGATCGCGCGCGCGTTCTTGATCTCCGAGGAGGCGATGAAGCGGCGCCTATCGCGCGCGAAGGCAAAGATCAAGGCGACCGGGATCCCGTTCGCCGTCCCGGCCGAGCACCTGCTACCCGACCGCGTGGACGCGGTGCTGGCGGTCGTGTACCTGATCTACAACGAGGGCTACTCGGGCCGCATCGACCTGGCCGGCGAGGCGATCAGGCTCGGCCGTGTGCTCGCCGCGCTGATGCCCGACGAGCCGGAGGTGCACGGGCTGCTGGCGCTTATGCAGATCCACCACGCGCGACGGGAGGCGCGGTTCTCCGGCGACGAACTGGTGTTGCTCGAGGACCAGGACCGGTCGCTGTGGGACGCGGAGAAGATCGCCGCCGGGCGCACCGCGCTCGAGCGCGCGCTCGCCCTGC
>JBKQJQ010000169.1:0-4773 GCA_052147875.1 Solirubrobacteraceae bacterium
TGTTCCCGGGGAACCCCCACAACACCGCGTGGTGTGAGTGGTAGACCAGGTGGTGATCGACCGTCATCACGATCAGGCGGTCGGGTTGGTTGGGGGCCCGGTTGACCTGGCACAGGACCCCGGACACCGTGTTCGCGGCGAGGTTGATGTTGCCGTGGCCACGGGCGTAGCTGCCGCTCGCTCCCGTGATCGGCGCTCCGGTGTGAAAGCCCCACGGCGGAATGCCGCCGACGATCGGAATCTGAGAGCAGTACTGAACCGGGTACCCGGAGGTGGCGCCGGCGGTGCCGGCCAGCGCCAGCAGTGGCGTCACCACAAAGACTGCAAGCGCAACCCGCCGCGTGATGCGGTTCCCGCCCATCCCGGCGCCGAATATACCCTCGGCAGCCTGGATCCCAAACCCGACCAATCGTCGTTTCATCCTGGCTTCATTGTCGGCATCTCGCACCCGATCCTCGCGCGGCGAGGCCGGCTCCTCAACGGAGGTGCGAGCGCCCCGCTTTGCGCCCCGCACGCAGCGACGCCCTCCGTCACCGCGTAGCGTGTCGGCAGCGCCGATCGACCGCGCCGCCGCCGAGCAGTTCATCTGGGCGAGCGCTCGTCTGACGGACCGCCACCGCTACGCGATGCTGTTCGCCGGCGCACCAGCCGAGCCGGTCGTCGAGGCGCTGAGCGGATATCGCAACGCGGACGGTGGCTTCGGGCACGGGCTTGAGCCAGACCTGCGTTGCCCCAGCAGCCAGCCCGCCCCCACGCTGTACGCGCTCGAGATCCTCAACGAGGCGGGCGCCGCCGCCGATACCATGGTTCGCGTCGCGCGCGGCTGGCTCGCGTCGATCGCCGCGCCGGACGCTGGCGTTCCGGCCGTCCTGCCGGGGTTCGAGGACTTTCCGCACGCGCCGTGGTTCGCGCCCGGGCCGGGTTCAGCCCTGACGTTCGGACTAGCCGCGGCCCTGCACGCGGGCGAGGTGGCCGACGACGAGTGGCTCGGCCGGGCGACGGACTGGTGCTGGGATGCGATTGCCACCAACGAGCAGCCACGCGGCTACTGGCTGAAGTACGCGTGCGCGTTCCTCGACGCGGTGCCTGACGAGGATCGGGCGCGGGCGGCGATCGCATCGCTATCTGAGCGCATCGATCCTGGCGCGGGCGCGGTCACGGGGTTTGTCGAAGGGGAGGCGCTGCGTCCACTCGACCTGTCGCCGCGTCCGGGCGGCCGCTCCCGCGGCCTGGTCACAGGAGCTCAGATCGACGCGCACCTCGATGCCGTCGAATCCGAACAGCAACCGGACGGCGGCTGGAGGTTTGACTGGCTGGCGTGGTCCCCCGCGCAGACAAACGACTGGCGCGGCAACGTCACGATCCGCGCCCTCATCTGGCTGCGCGACAACGGTCGCCTCGGTCACTGAAAGTTGCAGGCCTTGGCGGCCTGCCTGACGCCCCCCGGGACAACGGGGACCTAACTGGCCCGATCGGTCCGCGCCGACCGTCAGCCCGCGAACGCACGGTGGCCGCTTGACACCGTCGCTCTTCCCCTTCTACATTGGCGGACCTTGCATCCCGGGGAAGAGGTCTGAGATGGATCGTTGCCGCCGTGTTGCCTCCGCCGGGGATCGGAGAGGCATGTCGTTGTACATGCAGTTCGCCAGCCGTCGGGGGCACGCCGCAGCAGCGGGCCTGCTGGCCGTCGTCGCGGCGCTCGCGTTGGCTGCCTGTGGCGGCTCAAGCGCCAACAGCGGCGCCGCCACGGGCTCGATCGCCCAGCCCGGCCTGTACGGAAGCCTGCCCCCGGCCGGCACGCCCACGCAGGGCGGCACGATCACTTACGGCCAACTGAGCGGCGAGACTCCGAACTACATCTTCCCGATCACCCCGTCGGGCGATGCGAGCACCTACAACTACCAGTGGCAGTCGATGATGTACTTGCCGCTGTACAACAACCAGGCCTACGGGAGCTCCCCCGGCATCAACTACGGTCTCAGCCTGGCGGCCAAGCCTGTGTTCAGCGATGGCGACAAGACGGTCACGATCCAGCTGAAGAAGGGCTACAAGTGGAGCAATGGCGAGCCCGTCAATGCCCAGGACCTGCTGTTCGATGTCGCACTGATCAAGGCCGGGGTCGCCGAGAGCGCGGCCAACTGGGCCTCGTTCACGCCGGGCTACTTTCCTCAGAGCCTGGCCAGCATCAGCGCGACCGGTCCATACACGGTGGTCATGCGCCTCAAGCGCGCCTTCAACCCCGGGTTCTTCCTCAACGATGAGCTGGGGTTGAACGTCTTTCCGCTTCCCAGCCAAGCCTGGAACGTGGCCTCCGCGGGCGGCCCTCACCTGAACTGGAACATCCCGGCCAACGCCAAGAAGATCTACGACTACCTCGGCAAGGCGGGCGGGCAGGTCGGGGACTTCGCCACCAACCCGCTGTGGAAGGTCGCCGACGGGCCGTTCGTGCTGTCGAGCTTCAGTCCCGTCACCAGCTCTTGGACGGCCAAGGTCAACCCCACCTACGGCGGCAGCCCGAAGCCCCACCTCGATTCTCTACAGGGCGTCACCTACACCGGCATCACCCCGATGCTGAACGCGATGCGGACCAAGAGCCTCGACATCGGGACGGTCGACTTCTCGCAGCTGACCGATGTGTCGTCGCTCAAGTCCCAGGGCTACAGCGTGTTCGGTCAGCCCGACTTCGGCTGGGCCGGCGTGATCTGGAACTTCGAGGACAAGACCGGCCACTTCAACAAGATCGTCTCCCAGCTGTACTTCCGCCAGGCGATGGCGATGCTGGAGGACGAGCCCGCGATCGTCGCCGGCATCTTCCACGGGGCCGGAGGGGTCGCCTACGGCCCAATCCCGTCGGTCCCCAGGACCCCATTCACGCCGACCAATTCAGTCAAGCCGGCCTACCCATACAACCCGGCCAAGGCAGTGTCGATCCTCAAGGCGCACGGCTGGCACGTGGTCCCCAACGGCCAGACGACCTGCGCGAACCCGGGCAGTGGTTCTGACCAGTGCGGCGCCGGGATCCCTAAGGGGACCCCGCTCTCGTTCACGTGGTACACCGAGACGGCCGCCTCGGGTCCGTTCGTCGCGCTCACCGACGAGGCGATCACCTCCGAAGCCAAGCAGGCCGCCGGAATCAACGTCCAACTGTTCCAGAAGACCTTCAACTACATCGCCTCGAACCTCAATGACCCCGATCCTTCGGTTGCCAAGTACATCAACACCTGGGGCGTGGAGGACTTCGACGGCTACACCGATAACGCCTACCCGACCCAGAACTCGATCTTCAACACCGGGGGCTCGTTCAACAGCGGCGGCTACCACGACCCGAAGATGGACCAACTGATCAACGCGTCCGTGTTCGGCTCAAATCCAAACGCCGTCACGCAGGAGGCGGCCTACGAGGCCGAGGCGCAACCAGCCCTGTTCGAGCCCAACTCGGATCTGATCTACTCGGTGTCCAACCGGGTGGGCGGCCCGCCCGAGTCCTACCTGAGCCTCACGCAGTACGGGTTCTGGCCGCAGTTCTGGTGGGTCAACAAGAAGTAGGCTTCGGGCACCTGGACGACAGGCGCCCGTAGCGATGCTCGGATACATCATCCGCCGGATCCTCGTCGCGATCGTGATCACGATCGGGATCGCTGCGATCACGTTTGAGCTGCTGCACCTGATCAGCGGCAGCCCAGTCCACGAGGTGCTCGGCCGAGGCGCCAAGCCGGCCCAGGTCGCGGCCTGGAACAAGCAGCACGGCTATGACCGGCCGCTCGTCACGCAGTTCCTGAGCTACCTGGGCAACCTCGCTCGTCTCAACTTCGGCTACTCCTACAAGCAGGGGCAGAGCGTCGCGCAGCTGTTCAAGGAGAACGCCGGACGCAGCATCTACCTGTCGGGGTCCGCACTCGTGCTGTCGCTGCTGATCGCGATGCCGCTCGGGATCGCGCAGGCGGTCAAGCGAAACACGATCGGCGACTACGCGATGACGACGTTGACGTTCGTGCTGTACGCGATGCCGCCGTTCTTCCTCGGGATCATCCTGATCGACGTCTTCGCCCTCCACCTGAACATCTTTCCGCCGTTGGTTCCGTCATCGATCACGTCTGTCTCATCAGCTGTCACCCACCCGCGCGACTACGTCCTGCCGATCGTCACGCTGACGGCCGTCAACATCGCGTCGTTCAGCCGCTACATGCGCTCCTCGGCGCTCGACAACCTCAGCCAGGATTACATCCGGCTCGCGCGCGCCAAGGGGCTATCGCAGCGGTCCGTGCTGTACCGCCACCTGCTGCGCAACGCGTGTCTACCGATGATCACACTCGTCGGTCTGTCGATCCCCGATCTGCTGGCGGGCAACCTGCTGGTCGAGGTGCTGTTCAACATCCAGGGCCTGGGGCTGCTGTTCTTCACCGCGCTCCAGAACGGCGACTACCCGATCCTGCTGGCCTACACGGTGCTCGGCGGGATCTTGACCGTGCTCGGCAACCTGATGGCTGACATCGCCCTCACCGTCGCCGATCCGAGGGTTCGGATTTGACCGATAGAACCGAAAGCACCGAGAACCGCGTCAAGCCCCTCGGCCCCGTCGACATCGCGGCGCCGTTCGGCGACGATCCGCCCGGTTCTTGGAAGAGGCCGAGGGCGGCGAGGTGCAGGCGATCGCAAGTGGCTGGCGACTGGCGCTGCGCGAGTTCGCTGATAACAAGGTCGCGGTGCTGGGCGTCGCGATCATCGTGTTCTTCGTCCTGTTCTGCTTTGTCGGGCCGCTCGTCTACCACACCA
>JBKQJQ010000170.1:0-2659 GCA_052147875.1 Solirubrobacteraceae bacterium
CACCCGAGATCGCCATTCGTCACCGGCCTGATCGTTGCTATCCAACGCGCTGACGGCACCCGCGTGTCGCTCAGCGACTGGGACGAGCTGGCGCTCTGCGAGCAGACGCCGTCAGCGACGACCGTGACGCCCGTCACGCGCGCCGAGATCCCCGGGTTGCTCGAAAGCTTGTTCGGTCTACCCGGGTTCGCTCAGGGCGCAAACGGCAGGACCGTGCGGACCACTCATGAACCACCCACCGCCGCGTCGTAGCTCCAGGTCCGTCCCCCGTTCTTGGAGACGTACTGCCAGGTCACGCCCTTGCCGGTCGCCGTGCCGTCGACGAACGCGACCAGGTGACCGCCGATGCCCGGCACGACCGCCATCGACAGGCCCTCGAACAGCGCCTGGTACCAGTGCTTGCCGCCGTCGCTGGTGACGTCGACGACCTGGCCGGTGCCATAGGCGTAGATCGTCCGGCGGTTCGCGGCGCCGAGACTGATGACCGCCAACGGCGCCTGCGCAGCGTCGACGTGCAGCGCCGGCCCGTCTGTCCTCCAGACCGTGCCGCCGTCGGTCGTGGCCGCCGGATACTGAGCGCCACCGGTGTTTGCCAGCGCGAAGCCGTTGCTGGCGTTGGTGAAAACGCGCTGTCCGAGCGTGCTCGAGCGCACCACCGTGCCGGGCGCGAGGGTCCCGTTCGCGCGCTTGATCAGCTTCCCGGTGACGGTCTTCGGAACCGTTGTCGTCGCGGCGGTGCTCGACGCGGACAAAGCGCCGGCGAGCGTCAGCGTGCTCAGCAGCAGCGCCGATCCGACGACCCTCGTGAATCGGGCCAATTGCATGCGTGTTGCCTCCTCTTGTGAACGGGCCCCGGCCGAACCGCGTGAAGTCTGTCACGCGGAGGCGGCGACGCCGCGGCTCTCCACGCGCGAGGTTCGAGCGCCGGCCCGTCTAACGTTCGGTCTGATGGAGATCGAAGACGCGATCCGGTCGAGGCGCACGCACAAGGCGTTCGGCGCGGAACCCGTTCCGGACGAGCTGCTGGCCGAGCTGCTCGAGCTGGCCCGGTGGGCGCCGAACCATCACGTGACCAACCCGTGGCGGTTTCGGGTTGTTGGCCCGCGCGCCCGAGAGAGGTTGAAGGAGGCCGCTGGCCCGGAGGCGGCATCGAAGCTCGATCGCGCGCCGACGCTCGTCGCCGCTACCGCGGTCCGCTCCGAGGATCCCGTGCAAGACGAGGAGGACCTGTGCGCCACGGCCTGCGCGGTCTACGCGGTGCTGCTCGCGGCTCACGGCCGCGGTCTGGCCGGCTACTGGCGTACTCCTGGCGTGCTAAGGACCCGCGCAGGGCTGAAGGCGCTTGCGATCCCATCCGGCGAGCGGTTCGTCGCGCTGATCCATCTTGGCTCAGCGCGGCAGGAGAAGGAGCCGCCCGATCGGCTAGCCCCGGGCGACTTCATCACGTACCTCGCGTGATTGAGCCCTACTGCGCCTCGTACTCGTCGTGGCGTCGAACCCACAGAGCCTCGTCTGGCGGCTCGGCGCGGCCCTTCGGCGTCCGGTCGAGAAGCGGGTAAAAAGCCATCGCGAACTCAAGCCCCCGTCGCGTGGTCACGTAGGTCCGATAGACGGTCCCGTCCGATAGCGCGTAGGCGCTGAGGCCCGGGCCTTCCGTGACGTAGCCAAGCGCATCGGTGCCGCACATGCGGGCGTTCTGCTCGACGGTAGCCGGGATCTCGCCCTCGAGGAACGGTCGCAGCTCCTCCTCGGTGTAGAGGAAGCCAAGGTCGCGGTTGAAGTCGTTGCCGCCGCTCGAGACCCAATCGATCGCCCAGCCCATGCGCCGGCGGTAGGGAACGAGCTTGTCGAGAGGGGCGCGTGAATTGAGCAGCAGGGTCGTGTCCCGGGCTGTCAGGTGCGGGACCTGGGGAGCCAGCGTGTCGGCGATCGAGGAGCAGACCGGACAGCCGCCGCTCCACGACGGACCGAACATGAAGTGGTAGACGAGCAGCTGCGAGCGGCCGTCGAACAGCTCAGCGAGAGTCCTCTGGCCCTGCTCGGTTTCGAACCGATAGTCCTTCTCCATAGCCACCCAGGGCAGCGCCTGACGTTTCCTGGTCAGCTCATCGCCGCGCCGGGTGAGCTCCTTTTCCTCCGCCAGCAGCTCGTCGCGCTCCGCCTGCCACTCCTCCTGGGTAACAATCCTGGGCTCCATTTGCCGCCTCTCCTGTGTAGGTCCAACGTGCATATTGCTCGTCCGGCCCGAGCCACGCGGTCACACCGATCGCACAGATCAGGGCAACTGTTGTGGCCACCACCACAGCTGCCCTGGGGCGCGTGTTGATCGCGCAACTCGCGCTCCTTGCGGGCCGTCCTGCGGGCCCCTGGGTGCGGACGAGGCGAGCACGCGCGCGTAGCACGGGTGCTACGATCACAATGTGGCCCGTTCGATCACGCAGCGCGAGCTCCGCAACTCCAGTGGTGAGATCATGCGCGGGCTGGATCGAGGAGAGTCGTTTCTGGTCACCCGCAACGGTGTGCCGGTGGGAGAGCTGACGCCCGTCAGGTCCCGACAGTTCGTCGCCGCCGGCGTCGCGCTTGCGGCGTTCGCGGGCGCGCCCGCGGTTGACCCTGACCGATTCCGGTCCGACGTAGATGCGGCAATCGATCAGGACGT
>JBKQJQ010000171.1:0-5415 GCA_052147875.1 Solirubrobacteraceae bacterium
CACGATCAGTAAGATCGCCGCCGTGACGGCCGCGGCGCAGCGGCCCAGCGCGGTCCCCAGGGCGAGCGCGAGCCCCGCGGCGAGTGCGACCAATGCCCCGGTCCCAAGGATCACGCGCAACTCGGTGAGCGTCGTGGTCGGATAGACGTAGTTCCCGTTGACCCTCAGGATGTGGTTGCCGAGCGGGATCGAGATCGCGGTCGCGGCGGCACCGACGACGAACGCGACCGCAGCGATCACGAGCGCCTTGGCGATCAGCACCTGGCCCCGGCGGGGACTCGCGGTGAGCGTGGTGCGGATCAGACCGCGGCGGTACTCGACGGTGATGAACATCGCACCGAGCACGATCAGCACGATCAGGCCGACGAACACGCCGGTGAGGGCATTCTTATCGGTGTCGCCATCGCCGACCGAAGGCGCGATGTCTCCCGACCCCGCGACCGTGAACCCGGAGCTGGTGCGTTGGTAGCCGACCGCGCTGATGGTCTGCGTCGACCCGTTGTTGCCGATGTCCTCGCCTACCCATCCACCGGGCGACCATCCGCCCTGTGCGACAGGCTGGCTGAACGTTGCCGTGGCACCGGTGGCCTTGCCCCCGACACCCGGCTCGAGAGCCTGCGCGGGCGGCGCGGTTTCGGGAGACGTGACGAACAGGCCGGCTTGGACGGCCTGCGGCAGCCCATGCAGGTCGGCGGAGCCGATCCGGGTCCAGGTCCTGCCGTCGGCTGACTCGAAACCGGTCAGCGTGGTCCCCGACCGGGTCAGGCGCAGCCAACGCGGCGAGTGCGCCGACGCGGCTGAGCCGGCGACGTCGTGGGTGTAGTCGGACTGCATCCGCACGCCGTGGCCGCCGGTCAGCATGACCGCGGCGTAGGGCGAGCCCGGCGTGCTGCTCGCGGTCAGGATCAGCCCCGCCTTCGCCCATGGTTGCACCGGGCCGGGCGTGCCGACCATGTCGGCGACGCTGGCCGAGTTGCCGTTGCCGCCCTGGATGCGGCCGCTCAGCGAGCCGACGCGGACGGTGATTGTGCCGTCTCCTGTCAGCGTGCGGTGCACGAAGTAGTAGGTGTCCGTCACCGCCTCGCCGCCGGGACCGAGCGGGGGGGTGGGGTGATAGAAGCTCCGGCAGCTCCCGGTGACCGGATTCGGGCCGACACAGATGCCGCCATCCTGGTGACGGAAGGTGCCCAGGTAGGCGAACAGGACGATCAGGATCGCCGCCAGCGCCGCGGTGATCACCCAGCCGCGAACCGTCCGGAACTTGGTCCACTCCGAGCGCAGCAGCTGCGCGAAGCCGTCGTTAGTGACCGGCAGGCTGGAGCGATAGGAAGTAGCTGTGGTGGTGGTCATAGCGCTACCTCAGCGGGGCGGAACTCGACCGCCTCGCGCGTGAGCTCCATGTAGGCCTCCTCCAACGTCGCGCGGTGCCCGGTCACCTCGGAGAGCGGCACCCCCGCTTCGCCGAGCAGTTCGACCACCCGCTCGGAGGCAAGCCCAGAGACCGTCAGCGTGTCGGCTCCGGTCGCCGCGACGGTTGCGCCGGCCCTCGCGAGCGCGTCCATCGCATCGGTTCGCGCGCCGGTCCGAATCCTGACGCGCCCGTCGGAGGCCGCCGCGATCAGCTCGGCGACGCTCGTGTCCGACAGGAGTCTCCCGCGACCGATCACGACCAGGTGACTCGCAGCGTCCTCGAGCTCGCTCATCAGATGGCTCGAGACCAGAACCGCGCGCCCCTCGCCGGCGAGCGAGCGCAGCAGCTCGCGCATCCACGCGATCCCCTCGGGATCCATTCCGTTGAACGGCTCATCGAGGATCAGCGCCGCGGGGTCGCCGAGCATCGCCGCGGCGAGCCCGAGCCGCTGGCGCATCCCGAGCGAGAAACCGCCCGCCTTGCGCCTCGCGACGGACTTCAGCCCGGCCTGCTCGATCACGTGACCGACGCGCGCCGACGGAAGGCCCTGCGAGTGCGCCAGCCACAGCAGATGGTTGCGCGCGCTGCGACTCGGCTGCAACGCGCCGGCATCAAGCAGGGAACCCACCTCGCGCAGCGGATGGCGCAGGCTCGCGTATGGCCGCCCGCCGATCAATGCGCTGCCGTCGTCTGCAGCGTCGAGCCCCAGGATGACCCGCAGGGTCGTTGACTTCCCGGCTCCGTTGGGGCCGACGAACCCGGTCACGGTTCCCGGATCGACGGTGAACGAGAGACCGTCCAATGCGACCGTCTCGCCAAATCGCTTGCTAACTCCGTTGACTTCGATCGTCGCTTGCATGCATCGGAACGCTAGGCAGCGGGGGCCGGTCTGTCGTCGCGCCCGAGAGCCATCTTTCGCCGTGCGCCGATAGCTCCTGGGAGCTACTCCCAGATGGCTGGCGCGAGGGACGCCCAGGCGCCCGGCAGCGGCGACAATGGCGGGCGTGGTCCGAGCACCCAACGCTCAGCGTGCACCGACGGCGCTCAGCCGGGTCACGGTGGGCGTGGACGCGCCGGTGCTCGCGGCCGCGTCGCTCGGGCTGATCGCGATCGCCGAATCACTGGTCCGTTCGGCCGCTGACGGCGTCAGCGCGCAGCGGGCGGTGGTGCTGTGCGTGGTCGCGCTCGCGACCACGCTGCCGCTGGCGTTCACGTCCCGGCCGGCGGCGGCCGTCACAGCCGTGGCGGCAAGCGGGCTGTCGCTGGCGCTGTTTCACACCCTGACGGTGGCGGCGCTGGTGGCGCAGCTGATCGTTCTGTACCGCCTCGCGCGCGGAGGGTCGCCGCCGGCGCAAGCCCAGGCGGTCGCGCTCTGCCTGGCGGTCGTGTTCCTCGTGCTGGTGCTCGCGCATCCGGTTCCGGACGGCTCCGAAGCGGGGGTGCTAACGGTGCTGCTCGCGTCGCTCGCGCCGGCGGCGGCGCTCGCCGGGGCGGCGCGGCGGGCGCGCGGCGAGGCGCTGCTACACGACGCCGCGCGCCAGGCGGCAGCCGGCGACCTGCTCGAGCACGCCGCCCGCGGTGAACGGGCGCGGATCGCTCGTGAGCTGCACGACGTCGTCGCCCACCACATCTCGATGATCGCCGTCCAGGCGGAGACTGCGCGGCTGGCGACGCCGGGGCTGCCGGCCGTCGGCGCGCAGCGGCTTGCGGCGATCGGCGACACGGCCCGGTCGGCGCTCACGGAGATGCGGCGCCTGCTCGGGGTGCTCCGCGAGGACGCCGACGCCGAAGGCCCGGACCTGCGGCCCCAACCGGGGCTCGAGCAGCTCAACGAGCTGCTGGACCAGCAACGTGGCATCGCGGGATCGCGCGCCCGACTGATCCTCACAGGCGCGCCCACGCCGCTCGACCCGGGCGTCGAACTCGCCGTCTACAGGATCATCCAGGAGGCGCTCACGAACGCCCGTCGGCACGCGCCGGGCGCAGGCGTCGACGTCGAGCTGCGTTACGCCGCAGATCTGCTGACCCTGCGAATCCGCGACAACGGGCCCGGACCGGCAACTGATCCGGCCACCGGCGGACACGGGTTGTTGGGGATGCGCGAGCGTGCGACTGCGGTCGGTGGTCGGCTGCGGACCGGCTCCGCGGCGGGAGGCGGGTTCCTCGTCGAGGCGACGCTCCCGGCCGGTACCGATGAGGGGGCGGTGTGAGCGCAGCCCCGGTGCGGATCGTCGTCGCCGACGACCATGAGGTCGTCCGGTCCGGCTTCGCGGAACTGCTCGACACCCAGCCTGACCTGACAGTTGTCGGCACCGCCGCGGACGGACGCGAGGCGGTGCAGGTCAGCCGCAAGCTGGAGCCCGACGTCGTCCTGATGGACATCCGGATGCCTGGGATCGACGGGATCGAGGCGACCCGGCAGGTCACCAGCCAGCGGCCCGATGGCCCACGCGTGCTGGTGCTGACGACCTTCGATCTCGACGAGTACGTCTACGACGCGCTGCGCGCCGGCGCCAGCGGCTTCCTGCTCAAGGACGTGACCGCGGAGCGGCTGATCGACGCTGTGCGCGTGATCGCTGCCGGTGAGGCACTGCTCGCGCCCGCGATCACCCGGCGGCTGATCGGCGAGTTCGCGCAGCGTCCCTCGGCCCGGCCGCAGGCGCCAGCCGCGCTCGACGATCTCACACCGCGCGAGCTCGAGGTTCTGCGCCTGATGGCCGAAGGCCTGTCGAACTCAGAGATCGCCGATCGGCTGGTGGTCACCGACGAGACGGTCAAGACGCACGTCAGCCGCGTTCTCGGAAAGCTGGGGCTGCGTGATCGCACCCAGGCGGTCGTGGTTGCGTATGAGTCCGGGTTGGTCGTGCCCGGGTCGCGCGCTGGCGGGGCCTAGTCCGGATATTCGTCCTTGCGCCAGGCTTGAGCCTCGCCGGGCGGCTCCTTCGGTGTCCGCTGCAGCAGGAATGAGTGGTACGGGGCGACGAACGGATCGGGCGCCGTCACCGTATAGGTGTGATAGACGGTTCCGTTGTCGCGCGCGAACGCGATGAAGCTCGGAGCCTCGCGCAGGCCATCCTCGAGCTTGGCCCCGATCTGCCGGCTCCATCTCTCGAGCCATTCCGGCGGGTCGTCTAGCACCGCCTTGAGCTCCGGCATCTGCTGGGCCTGCCCAGGCGTCAGCGCGAGGCTGAAGTCGAATGAAAAATCACTCCCGCTGGTCGACACGTACGGGAACTGCCAACCCATCCGCCGCTTGTAGGCGATCAGCCGATCGATCGGTGCGCGTGAGAAGCAGATCAACGTCACGTCCCGGTGACCCAGATGAATCCGGGTCGCGCCGAGCTCGTCGCCGAGATTCGAGCAGCCCGGGCAGGCGCCGAGCTCGTAGTCAGGTCCGAACATGATGTTGTAGCCAAGGAGCTGCGAGCGGCCTTCGAACAGCTCGGCCAGCGTCTTGGAGCCGTCCTCGGTGTCGAACTCGTATTGCTTCTCGACCGGGACCCAGGGCAGCTGGCGGCGCTCCTGGGTGATTCTCTGGGTTAGCTCGGCGTGCTCGGCCTCAAGCTTGGCGAGGTCGGTCCGCGCCGCCTGCCACTCCTCGCGGGTTCCAACCTTGTGGTCGGGCATGTTCAACCTCCTGGCGCTGGCTGTTGGCCCCACGAACGTTACGACCAGCGGGGCGCGCGCAACTAATCGGTGCTAATGGCGCAAGCCGCGCAGCGCCGGCTGGTCCGCTCGCTCGGGCATCAGCCCGACGGCTCGCCCGAGCAGCAGGAATCCGATCACGGCCGCCAGGCCCTCGACGACGCCTCGCTGGAGCCCCTCCTGCAGCGAGCTTTCCGCGTGGGCGAAGAACAGGGTTGCCGCGGCTGCGACAATCAGCGCCCCCACCAGGCCCAGCGTCCAGGGGTGGCGGCGCAGCCAGCGACGGCCAAGCAGCGGCAAGTCGTCGTACACGTCGCCGGCCGCGCCGGGCATCGTTGAGACGATCGCCTGCGAGCGGG
>JBKQJQ010000172.1:0-6850 GCA_052147875.1 Solirubrobacteraceae bacterium
TTAGCTGGTTCCCGGCCGCGCGGTACTTCGAATTCGAGATGGCGTAAGCACAGTTTCGGGCACACCTATCTACTGGCGGCGGTCAGCTAGCCAGGGAACCGTTGCAGGGGGGACTTGTCCCCGACGAGCCACAGATGGCCGAACGGGTCGATGAAGCCTCCTTGCCGGTGAATGCCCCATGGCGCCTGATGGTCGCGGATCTCGTCGATGCTGCCGTCCGCGCCCGCTGCCACGGCACGTTCGATGAATCCGTCGGGGTCGTCGGTGAAGACCTCGACTCGCACGGTCCTGGTGCCGGCTACGGCCGGGGCGTCCCAGCCGTTGCCCTCGGGCTCGCCCACGAAAACCGGGGCGCCCTCGATGCTCAGCCCGGCGACGCCGCCAAGGCTCCACAGGGTCGGAGCTCGGGCGGCCGGTCGGTGCCTGCATGCAAGCCGACCCGACCGGCTTCATCTCCGATTTGCCGCCGAATGCATGGTGCTCGGGGTTGTCGCGCGGGTAGAGGTAGACCAGTGACCGAACGGACTCCACCAGACCCACCGGACCGAAGCGAAGCCTGGCCGGATACGTCAGAGCCGCCGGTCGCCGAGCCGCCCGCGGCCCCCGACCTAGCCCCGTCGGCGGCGACCCGGCAAGAGCCGGCGGCGGCGCCAACCACCAAGACCGGGACCGCGTTCAGCGCGCTCATTGCCGGCGCGATAGTCCTGATCGTGCTGCTCGTGTTCATCCTCGAGAACACCGCGAGCGTGCAGATTAGCTTCTTCGGCGCGAGCGGCCACCTCCCGCTCGGGGTGGCACTGCTGCTGGCGGCGATCGGTGGCGCACTGCTGACCGGCATCGTGGGCGCGGCCCGGATCGTCCAGCTCCGTCGCCACGTCAAGCGCCGGCCGCGCGGGCGCTAGAGTCGGTTGACAACCCCACGGCCCGCTGCGACGATCGCGAGCGATCGTCGAGCGGCGACTCGTCAGGTGCATAGAGGGACGCGGTGGACGCTTTCGCGCTGGCCTACGAAGGGTTCGATCCGGATCAGGAGGGGCTTCGCGAAGCGCTGACCTCGACCGGCAATGGATATCTGTGTGCTCGCGGAACCGCCGAGTGGGAGGACGCCGACGGGGTGCATTACCCCGGCACGTATGCGCACGGGGTCTATAACCGGGAGACGACCATCCTGGGCGGGCTGCCCGTGCTCAACGAAGATCTCGTCAACCTTCCCAACTGGCTGGTGCTCAAGCTGCGGATCGAGGGCGAGGACGCGATCAGGCTCGCCGACGTCGAACTGCTCGATTACCGCCACGAGCTCGACATCCGCAGCGACATCGTCCTGCGCGAGCTCCGCTTCCGCGACCGCGGCTCGCGTGAGACGACCCTGCGCAGCCGGCGGTTCGTCAGCATGGCGGACATCCACCACGCGGGGATCGAGTGGACGCTGATCGCGGAGAACTGGTCCGGGCGGGTTGAGGTCGTGTGCGCGCTCGACGGGCGCGTTACCAACAGCGGCGTCGCCCGCTACCAGCAGCTCGAGGGTCGGCACCTCGATCCGGTCTCGCCTCGCACGTTCGGGCCTGAGGTGATCGCGCTGAAGGTGCAGACCCGGCAGTCGAACCTGTACGTCAGTCAGTCGGCGCGTAGCCATGTCTTCGAGGGCGCCAACCCTGTGACGGTGCAGCGCAGCCTTTACCAAACGGAGGACTACATCCAGCAGGTGCTGGCGTTCGATGTCCGGCAGGGCGCGCCGGTGCGCGTCGAGAAGATGGTCGTGTTCTCCACCTCTCGGGACCCGGCCACCAGCGACTCGCTGACCAAGGCCGGCACTTCAGGGGGACGTGCCAGGGACTTCGAGGCCGAGCTCGCGCGGCATCGCTCGGCCTGGGAGGAACTCTGGCGGACGTGTGAGCTGCGGGTGCAAGCGGATGAAGAGGTGCAGCGCCTGCTGCGACTGCACACCTGCCACTTACTGCAAGTGTGCTCACATCACACAGCCGACATCGATGCGGGGGTTCCGGCCCGCGGGCTCAACGGCGAGGCCTACCGTGGGCACGTGTTCTGGGACGAGCTGTACGTCTATCCGTTTCTCAACTATCGGATGCCGGAGGTCACAAAGGGGCTGCTGATGTACCGCTACCGGCGCCTGGGGGAGGCGCGCGCGACGGCCCACGAGGCAGGCTTCCGCGGCGCCATGTTTCCCTGGCAGAGCGGGAGCGAGGGGAAGGAGGAGACGCAACGGGTCCACCTCAATCCGCTGTCGGGCCGCTGGGAACCTGATCTCAGCCGCAATCAGCGGCACGTCAACGCCGCGATCTTCTACAACATCTGGCAGTACGTCCAGGCCACGCAGGACCTGGCGTTTCTACGCGACTACGGCGCGGAGATGATGCTCGAGATCGCGCGCTTCTGGGCGTCGATCGCCCACTTCAATCCCGACCGTGGACGCTACGAGATCCACGGGGTGATGGGCCCGGATGAATTTCACGAGAAATACCCGGGTGCGAGCGTGGGAGGCCTTCGAAACAACGCCTACACCAACGTGATGGTGGCGTGGCTGTGCGAGCTCGCGCAAGAGGTTCTGTCGCTGCTGCCCGGAAGCCGCGCGGAGGCGCTGAGGGACAGGCTCCGGCTCGGCGACGACGAGCTCCGGACGTGGGATGACATGAGCCGGCGGATGTTCGTGCCCTTCCAGGACGGGGGCATCATCAGCCAGTTCGAAGGCTGGGACCAGCTGGAGGAACTCGACTGGGACGCCTATCGCGCCAAGTACGGAAACATTCAGCGGCTCGACCGGATCCTCCGGGCCGAGGGCGACGACCCCGATCGCTACAAGCTCTCCAAGCAGGCCGACACGGTGATGTTGTTCTACCTGTTCTCGGACGAGGAGCTCCAGCGGCTATTCGATCGCCTCGGCTATGACTATGGGCCCGACACGGTGAGCAAGAACGTCGCCTACTACGACCGCCGTACGTCGCATGGCTCGACGCTCAGCTTCGTCGCCTTCGCGGGAGTGCTCGCCGGCCTGGACGCCGAGAGCTCCTGGAATCGGTTCCTGGTAGCGCTGAACAGCGACGTCGACGACGTTCAGGGTGGGACCACCAAGGAGGGGATCCATGTGGGAGTGATGGCCGGCACGCTCGACCTCGTCCAGCGCAGCTACATGGGCACCCACGTCCGCGACGGGGTCCTTCGCTTCGATCCCAGGCTGCCGGCGCCAATCGACGGGGTGTCGTTCTCGATGCAGTTCCGCCGGACCCCGCTCCTGGTGACGCTCACCGACCACCAGTTGACGCTCGCCGCCCATCCGGAGGGGGTCAACCGGCCGATCAAGGTTGGGGTCGGAGATCAAGTTCGCGACTTCCGTCCCGGGGACCGTTACACCTTCGAGTTGCAGCCAGACCGCACGGTCGAGAAGCAACTCCACAGCAAGAGAGGAGCACCGTGACGAAACGATTCCAAGGGGCGATCTTCGACGTCGACGGAGTGCTCGTCGATTCTCCGCACGAGAAGGCCTGGCGCGAGTCACTGCGTGAGCTGATGGAGAACGACTGGAGCGATATCCGCGATCAAACCACCTGGTCGCCCGAGGCGTTCACCTCGCGCGTCTACGAGGAGCACATGTCCGGCAAGCCTCGGATGGACGGCGCCCGCGCCGCGCTCGAGTACTTCCACGTGCCCGATGACGACGACCACCGCCTCGCCCAGTACGCCGATCGCAAGCAGGCGATGGTTGTGCGTCTCATCGAGGCCGGCGACTTCACCGCCTACCCCGACGCCCTGCGCTTCATCATCCACGTCAAGGACGCAGGGATCCGAACCGCCGCCGCCTCCTCGTCCAAGAACGCCAAGCTATTCCTAAGCCAGATCAGGCTCGACACGTTCGCCGAGCAGAACGGGATCACCTCGCCATCGGTGCGACCGGGTCAGACGCTGCTCGACTACTTCGACGCCGACGTCTCGGGCAGGGATTTCGCGCACGGAAAGCCCCATCCCGACATGTTCCTGGCTGCGGCCAAGGAGCTCGGGACGGCGCCCGAGGACTCGATGGTGATGGAGGACGCCGCCGCCGGGGTGCAGGCCGCCAAGGCCGGCCACATGGCAGCGATCGGCATCGCCCGTGTGGACGACGCCGAGCTGTTGGCCGCGGCACACGCCGACATCGTGGTCACGAGCCTCGACGACGTGGACCTCGGGGCGTTGCGCGATGGCCGTCTGGCCGCCAAGCACGCGTAACCGAGGGAGTCCCAGGTGGTCGGCATCGGCATGAACAAAGCTCCAGCTCATCGCCAGGAGCAGAAAGCTCCAAGCTATCGGGACTTATCCACGACCCATGGATAAGTGGCGATAGGTCTAGAGAAGTCCGAGCCTGGTCATCCTCGAGAAGCCCGGACGTCTGAGGCACGTACTATGCCGACCGCCCGAATATGCCGATCGCGGGTGGCGTTCGTGGTCGCGACGTGTCCGTTGCAGTCGCGCAGCTCGGCGAACCGCACGACGAAGGCGTTGCGGTCGTTCTTGCGGTTCCTGCTCGCGGAGGGGCACATCTGATCACCGCGGTCGACGTGTCGACCTGGACCGGCAGGCGCGACCGCGCAATGCTGATGCTCGCCGCCCTGACCGGGCTGCGCGCCTCCGAGCTCGTCGGTCTGACGGCTAGCAGAAAACGGACGCGAAAGATTTCTGGTGTGGGGGGTTGACAGTCCTGGCTGGCGGCCTATTAGAGGCCTCAGAGAGGTTTGACATAGAGGCAGCGTCACATCGGATGGGTGGAGGCCCGCGGGCCGTATGTGCGAGAGGTTGCCCGATGGGTTGGGCGCCTACCACCTTTGGACAAGGCTCTGTTGGCTCCGGGCCTCCACCAACGCTTTCACCTCTCTGAGCCGCGTGGTTCTCACGGAAAGGAGGTGAAGCGTTCGTATGTCTGTTCGTCGTCGTTGGCGGATTGGCTGGGTGCGGCGAGGGCTTGGCTTGTCGGCGCAGCGCGCGATCGTGTTGCCCCGGATCCGCCCGGCCGCCTGATCGATGCTCACGAAAACCTCGTCCCTGGCCGGCACCACGCCAGCGGTACCGCTTGGTCGTGAGCAGGTGGCGGCCATGTTGGCCGGCCTGCAGAACGGTGCGCTACACACCGTGCACGAGTTGGACGAGATGGCGACGGACTCCGACCAGATCACCCACCACGAGAGCGAGCTGCTCCAGGCGGAGTCGCTCTCGGCACGCGCACTTGACCAGGACCTCGCGGACGGGTTAAGTCATCGCCGGCCTGGGGGCGAGACGAGTTCCGCCAGTTACCTGCGCGACCTCAGCGAGCGTCCCCGCCTTCCAGCTGCGGTCGAGCGACGGCTCGTTGATGCCGCCCAGGCCGGCGACCGCCGCGCCCGGGAGGAGTTGGTCGAGGCGTTCTTGCCGCTGATCGCCGGCGTCGCGCGCGTGTATCGCGGGTCGCGGACGATCACCCGGACCGAGCTGATGCAGGAGGGCGTCGTCGGGCTGCTCCGAGCGCTTGAGCGCTATGACCCTGAGTTGGGGGTGCCGTTCTGGGGGTATGCGGCGTGGTGGGTCAGGCACGCGATGCAACAGCTGATCGCTGAGCTGACCCGGCCGCTGGTCCTTTCCGACAGGGCGCTGAGGCAGCTCTCGCGGCTCAAGCGCGCACACGGCGACTACCTCGCCGAGCATGGGCGGGAGCCGAGTGGGAACCAGCTGGCCGCCAGCGCCGGTCTCACCCACGCCCAGGTTGGGGAGATGCTCGCGCTCGAGCGCGTCCCGCAATCGATGGACGAACCGGTACAGGGCGGCGAGGGCGAGCTCGGCGCGTTCGGGGAGCTGCTCGCAGACCCGCTCGCGGCCGACGCCTACGAGCAGCTGCTGGATCACTCAGAGATCGAGCAGATCGGGGCGCTGCTCGGGAGCCTCAACGACCGCGAGCGGATGATCCTCCGCGCCCGCTACGGCCTGGAGGGCCCAGAGCAGTCGCTGCGTGATGTCGGGGAGCGGATCGGGCTCAGCGGTGAGCGCGTGCGGCAGATCGAGCGGCGTGCGCTCGGCAAGCTCCGGGCGGCCGCGAACCGCGGCGAGCGCGACTGACAGTCGACCGCCGCAGGGTTGACGACACGCCGCTCCGGCCTATTGACCGGATGGAGAACAACGCCCGGCTGGAGGTGAATGACATGCATGCACTCCATCGTCCCCATCTTTCCCACGCCATCACCGTCACAGTCATCGCTGCTGTCCTGGCGATCGTCCTCACCCTCGCGCTCGCCACCGGCCTGAACGATCTCGCGCCAACTGCCGCGCCGACCGGCGCAGCCGGTGCACCAGCCGCGCTCCAAGCCTCGACCACCAGCCAGGGATGGAATGTGAACCCGTTCGCGCCGCTGCTGTCAGCGCCGGCGGCCGTGTCGTGGGCGCCGACCCAGCCCTAGCCGGCCGTGGTCGTGAGCGCGCTGGCCGGCGATGGGCCGCATCGATCGCAATCACTACGCGCTGCTAGGCGTCCGAAGCGACGCATCCGCGCGCGAGATCCGCCGGGCCTACCGGCGCCTCGTGCGCCTGCACCACCCCGATCTGAACCCGCGTCTCGACGGGCCCGAGCGATTCGCTGAGCTCGCGCACGCCTACGCGATCCTCAACGACCCCGCCCAGCGCGCCCGCTACGACCAGAACCTCTACCACCCCGCGCCGGCGAGCCCGCCGACGATGTCGCGCTCGCCGGTCGTCCATCGAACATTCCCGCGCGGGATCCTCGAGCTCTCACCCAGCGAAGCCCGGCACCTCGCACGCCACCCGCTCACGCTCACGGACAACCACGGCAGGCAAATCGTGCTACCCGCAGGCGGTCGGCGACCGCGAGGTCAAGTTCACC
>JBKQJQ010000173.1:0-3249 GCA_052147875.1 Solirubrobacteraceae bacterium
GCTGGCAGGCAGCAGCGACGGGAAGAAGCCATCGCCCTCGCGCTCTCCAGCACACCGACAGCAAGCTCGTCTGCGGGCGGGTGATCAGTCGTGCCTGTCGCTGCCGCAGCGGATCTTGGCAACGCCAGCGAGCTCGCTTCACCCAGTGGCGTCGCTCGCGCGCTCGGGAACCGCGACGCTCGCAATGCCACGACGCGGGCGCCCGTCGATGAACCTCAGAGCGCCTTGAGCAGGAGGACCACGTAGACCGGCGTGATGCGGTACTCCGGCTTTCCGCTGGCATCGGCCATTCGACATCGCGACGTGAACCCTGCCTAGCGTGGAGAGCGCGCATCTCGCCGACGACCGCTTTCGCGATTTGATGATCTCAGCCCGGGCGATCCCTTGGGCGAGAGGGTGTCGCGTAATTACCGTGTCGTCCGGAACGTTTAAGACCATTTGCGGATGGCTCAGAACTTCATTGGTTGTGATCGTGAGCAGTCGTTCTTGTTGCCGCCTGATGTGAGGGATTGGCTGCCGGAGGGTCATCTCGCGTGGTTCGTGTTGGACGCGGTCGCGGGGATGGATCTGCGCGAGTTCTATGGGGCGTATCGCCGCGACGGGGTTGGTCGGCGGGCGTATGACCCGGCGATGGTGGTGGCCTTGTTGCTGTACGGATATTCGCGTGGGGTGCGGTCGGCGCGGGCGATCGAGCGGGCGTGTGTGGAGGATGTCGCGTTCAAGATGATCGCGATGCTCGAGACCCCGGATCACGCGACGATCGCAAGGTTCGTCGAACGGCACGAGGCGGCGAATGCGGATCTCTTTAGCCAGGTGCTGGGGTTGTGCGCGCAGGCGGGTCTGGTCCGTCCGGGCGTGGTCGCGATCGACGGGACGAAGATGTCGGGCAACGCCAGCCGTGAGTCCACCCGTGACTTTGGGCAGATCGCCCGGGAGATCATCGCTGAGGCGATCGCGACCGACCAGGCCGAGGATGAGCTCTACGGGGAGGAGCGTGGTGATGAGCTGCCCGAGGAGCTACGAACCCGGGAGGGGCGTGCCGAGTTCTTTCGCCGAGTCCGCGAGCAGCAGGCCGCCGACCAGCAGCATGACGAGCCGGAGCTGCTGCCAGAGCCGGCCGACGCGCCGCAGGATGGGTTCGCGTTTGATGTGCAGCGGATCGTGGCTCGTCACCAGGGCCGGGAGGGTTGGACGCGTGAGGGCCGCCGGCAGCTTGAGCAGCGGCGCTGGGAACAAGGGCAACCGATTCCCCGGGCACGCGAGGATCGGTTGTTGCTCGCCGCCCAGCGGTTGGAGGAGCAGCGTGACTCAAAGCTGGCAGCCAACCGTGCCTATGAGGACTACCGGGCGAATGGTCGTGCCACGGACGGCCGCAGGCTTGGCAAGCGTCCGAACCCGTGGACGGCACCTGAGCTGCCCGACGATGTGGTCAGCGTGAGTGACCCTGACAGCCAGCGGATGAAAGCGAACCTCGGCTATGTGCAGGGCTACAACGCCCAAACGGTCGTTGATGAGGGACAGATCGTGATCGCGGCGGAGATCACGAACACCCCGGGTGACTTCTCCAACCTGGACCCGATGGTCACCACCGCGATCAGCGAGCTCGAGCGCGTTGGTGTCACAGAACGCCCCGAGGTTGCGCTCGCGGATGCCGGCTACTGGAACGAGCAGCACTTCGACGAGGTGATCGCCACCAAGCACATCCAGGTGCTGATCCCACCGGACCGCAGTGGCCGCAGCGAACCACGCCCCGGGTGGACCGGCGGCAGATACTCGTGGATGCGAGCCGTGCTTGCCTCAGAGCACGGCAAGCAGCTCTACCGCAAGCGGATCCAGATGATCGAGCCCGTGTTCGCGCACACCAAACACAATCGGCTGATCAGCCGATTCCACCGAAGAGGCAGGATCGCGGTCAGGACCGAATGGCGGCTGCTGATGGCAACTCACAACCTCACCAAGCTCCACCGCCACCAACTCGCCGCAGCCGGAGCCTGATCAGGCCCCGACCCACAGTCACACGCTCGGCGCGTCTAATCAATTTCGAACCCGCCGGCGCGGCCCGAGGAGTTACGCGACAGCCTCGCGACCGAGTGATCGTTCGTGTCGTTGGCGTCGGACGACTCCTTCCCAGCGAAGCGATCGCACACTCGACGCCGACGACACGAGGGTCGGCTGCGATCTGGTTTCGGCTTATGGGTTCTCCACGGGTACCGTCGCAGCGACTGTCAAGGCGACGCAGTGAGGATCGACCCACGGACGCCGCACGCGCGAGCGATAAGCATCACTTGTCGCGAGGCTCGCCTGTTGCATAAGAGGTGTCCGCGAAAAATTCGCACAAGGCCCCGCTAAACGGCCGGTCCTGCGGCTTCCAAGTCGATCCGCGTCGCCAGCGCCGCCGGCGAGCGGGCTTCCCATGGCCGAGGACCTCGATGATCAGCTTGGTGTTAGATGTTCGCTCGGGCATCTCTACGCCGCGGACTCCTCGTCGATGTTCTCAGTGACCAAGGCAAGCAGAGGAAGCTCGTCGACCATGACGCGTTCACCGACGATGAACTGCGGGGCGGTCAGGCCGACGTCCTCGGCCACACGTCGCAGGTGGCTAACGAAGGCGGGACCGGCCAGGAAGTGGACCTGTGCATATCGACCGGCCAGGATGGAGCGCTGCCAGCCCTCAAGGGCCGCCCGTTCGCGGCGGGGATTGGACAGCCCCGGGGCGAGCACCACTGCCGCTTGCCGCCTGCGATCGCAAGGGGGCCAGAACACGAGGTCCGGGAGCCGGCGGCTGTAGCCGCCGCGCTCGTTGGCGATCTCCGCGCCCAACCCGTCCGGTGCGAGGGCGAGCTCGCGACTTGCGATCCATTGATCGCCGGCGTGCTCGATGTCAGCGGCCGCCCACGCGACCCGGATGCTGCGCATAGTCTGCGGTGAGAACGGGGCCGGCGCGCGGGGCGCCGGCAGCCCGGCCAGCCCAACGCCCTGGAGCCCCGTCGCGGTCACCCACACCAGCATCCCCTCGCCGCGTACCGCCGATGTCCGCTCGCACCATCCGACCTTTTCGAGCTTCGCCACATGCCGTCGTACCACCCGATCCACGAGCCCCAAACCGCGTTCGACCGCCGGCACCGGCACCACCCCCAGCCTCCCGATGAATCGCCCCACCCGCATCGACCCGGGCCCGATTTCCACCCCCCGCTCAACCACCCACTACCTGCCTTGACTCGCCCACGCTCGCCTGGCCGTCCACCCCGC
>JBKQJQ010000174.1:0-6422 GCA_052147875.1 Solirubrobacteraceae bacterium
TCAAAGTCATCCGCTGCCGCGTCCTCGTCGTCGACGACCACAGCAAGCAGCTCGAGCGCCGCGCACGTCGTTGCACAGATCAGCCTCACGGCAGCGAAGTCCGGTAGCAAGGCGGCCGGCATCGCCGAGGTGCTCAAGGAGGGGGCCAACAAGGGGATCGCGATCGTCGCCGACCACATTGCCCCGAACACGACCAAACCGCCCAACGCGTACGCCGTGTGGCTGTATAACTCCTCCAGCGACGCTCAGCTGCTGGGATTCGTCAACCCGGGCGTCGGCAAGAACGGGCGCCTCTCGACCGCCGGCGGGCTGCCGTCAAACGCCTCCCACTACCACCAGGTGATCATCACGCTGGAGACCAAGGCGGATCCTAAGACCCCGGGCGCCATCGTCTTGAGTGGCCCGCTCTCGGGGCTCTCGTAGTCGGCTTGGCGGCGGCCGGTGGACGGGCCACGCCGCCGCGCCTTGCCGGTGCCAGGGCGTGGACGCAGACCGATGTGCCGGCGATACCGAGCAAGCGCGGGCGCCGGACCCGCCCCCGGCCGCTTAATCGCACGGTCACGGGCTCTGGCCTTTTCAAGCTCGGCGCCCTAGCGGATCCTTACGCGAGGGCCCGAAGCGTACGTTGGGGACGGCCACCACCGAGCAAGGCGCTAGCCGCAGATCCGCTCAAGGCCGTCGAGCGCCTCGTCGAGCTTGGAGCGCGTGGCCCGTTTCAGCAGCAGGCCCCCGGTGCGCGAGTACCCGCGCAGCTTCTGCTGCTGTTCGATCGTGACCTCGGTGCCCCCCTGCGCCGGTTCGAGACGGACCTGAATGATCGACTCGTTGAGCACGCGCTCGAACGGCGTTCCGGCGATCTCCTGCCGCCAGGCCCGGGCCCAGGGCGGCTCTGATTCGACCACCTGGAAGTCGATCCGGACCGGCCGCCCTCGCTTGGTCCTGAACACCTGCGTGAAGCGGTCGGACTGGACGTCCTCCATCCGCCAGACGCCCGGCCACCAGCGCGGCATGTGGTGCGGGTCGGCGATCAGCTCCCAGAGCTCCTGCTGAGTTGCCGGAAGGACGCGGCTTCGCTGGGCGTTGGCCATCAGGCCTTGTAGTCGACCAGCGCATGGACGGGGATTGGCGCCAGCCGGTCGCGCCCGCCCAGAAAGCTGAGCTCGATCAGGAACGCGCAGCCGACGACCCGCGCTCCCAGCTCACCGACCAGCTCACACAGCGCGCCGGCCGTGCCGCCGGTCGCCAGCAGGTCGTCGTGGACGAGCACGCGGGCGCCGCCGGCAAGCGCGTCGGCGTGCAGTTCGAGCGCGTCGATCCCGTACTCGAGCGCGTACTCGGCGCTGACCGTCTGGGCCGGCAGCTTGCCGGGCTTGCGCGCCGGCACGAATCCAACCTCCAGCTCGCGGGCCAGCGCGCCACCGAGGATGAACCCACGCGCCTCCGCGGCGACCACGAAATCGATCTCAGTCGAGCCGACAAGGCCGGCTAGCTGGGCCACCGCCGCGTCCAGCGCCGCTGGATCAAGCAGCAGCGGCGTGATGTCCTTGAACACGATTCCCGGGCTCGGGAAGTCTGGGATATCCCGGATGTGGGCGCGCAGATTCGCCGCGATGGCGGCTACCTCGAGGTCTCGCAGGGTCGCTACGTCGCGATCTTACGCAGGTCGCGAATCAGCAGCAGGTGCTTGAGGTGCGTCGTGACGGATGCCAGGTTCTCGAGCGCCTCGATCGCCTCCTTGCGCCGCTCGGGGTTACGGGAGCGAAGGGCCGGCGCGAGGATGCTCTGCAACAGCTGAGCTTCCCGGTCGGCCGAACTTCTGAACACGCGCAGGTTGCGTCCTCCAACGCCGTAGCGCGCCAGCTCCGAGACCGCGCGGACGATCTCCCGCTCAGTCTCGTCGAAATAGCGCGCACCGGCGCGCGTCTCGCCCTTGATCACGCCGAAGTCGACCAGCTCGCGGACGAGGCTGGGCTCGGCGCCGGTCTCGTCGACCACGTCCTCGAGCGAATACAGCGCGCCGGCGTCGCGGACCCCGACCAGCGCGCGGCGTACGCCGCGCGAATCGGAGCTCGGTGAGGCGACATCGCGCTCGGAGCGGCCACCCGCGAGCTCTTGGCGGATCACCCGCAGCGGCAGAAACTCGTCGCGCTGGAGGCGCAGGATCGTCCGCAGCCGCTGGATGTCGTTCTGCGTGTAGAGCCGGTAGCCGCCCTGCGTCCGGCGTGGGGCGAGCAGCTTCTGGTCCTCGAGGTAGCGGATCTTCGAGATCGAGATGTCCGGGAACTCCTGATGCAGCGCCTTGCAGACGGATCCGATCGTGACCGCCTTCTGGCGCGGGCGCCGGCCGTCGGGCTCCGGCGGGTCGGGAAGCTCGAGATCTGGATCTGTTGTGTCTGTACTCGCCATCAGCGGCTCAGGAACGCCAGCTTGTACTTGCCGATCTGAAGCTCGTCGCCGTCTGCCAGCCGGTGCGAGTCGATGCGCTTGCGATTGACATATGTGCCGTTCAGTGAGCCGCAGTCGTCGAGGTAGTAGTCGTTGCCGCGCCGGACGATCAGCGCATGATCACGCGACACCGTGACGTCGTCGAGGAAGATGTCGCTGTCGGGTCGGCGGCCAACCGACAGCCGCGCCGCTTCGATTGCGAAGCTCTCCCCCGCGCGGCCGCCGCCGGCGCGGATCACGAGCGCAGCGCCGCCTGCCACCACATCCTCCAGCTCGACGACCTCGAGCTCACCGGTCTCCCCGACCTTGTAGGTCGCCGTCGTCGGCCCCGGCGACTGGTCGCCGCCAGCCAGAAACGCACCGCAACGCTGGCAGTAGCTGGCTCCGTCGTTGTTGGCGAAGCCGCACTCTGGGCAGTGCAATGCCATCGCGCCGCCGGGGCTACTCCGGCTCTGAGGCGGGCACCCGCCCGGCCAGGATGTCAGTTAGCTGCTGGACGTCGGCGCCGGAGATCACCAGCTCGCCGGTCTCGTCCTTCTTGCGCAGGCGGTTGACGAGCTCGGCGCGGAGAATGTCGATCTTGCCGTGCAGGATTCGCCTCCTGTACGAGATCTCCATCTCTTCGTCGGTGAGTTGCTTGATGAGCTCCTTGAGCTCCTGGTCCGTCAGTGAGCCAAGGTCGGGAAACGTGTCCAATGTTGTGCCCTCCACGCGCTGCGAGGTAGATATCTTTGCGCTCTGGCGAGTGTATAGCCTCGCGGCTCACAGGGTCAAGCTGAGCTTTAGGGTCCGTTGGTTTCTTGTGAACCCGCCGCTTCGCGCTCACGGATCAGCGTCAAGCCGCGGCGCACATACAGCACTGTCGCCGACAGCGACAGCGCCAGACCCACGTAGAGCAGCACCACCGCCAGCGAGTGGACGCCGGCCATCGCGAAGAACGGCGCGCCCATCGTCGGCGCCACCCCCAACCGGCCCAGCCAATTGATCTCGAGTTCGACTCCGCGCCGCAACCCATATCGGCTCAGGGCGAGCATCAACAGCTCACGCACGACGACGAGCACGATCGCCCACCGCGGCAGCAGCGTGAAGTGAAAGCAGACGACCATCCCGGAGACGATCAGCAGCCGGTCGATGATCGGGTCTAGCAGCGCCCCAAGGCGGCTGTACTGCCCGGTCAGCCGTGCCGCGAACCCATCCAGATAGTCGGCCCAGCCGATCACGGCGAACAGGATCGTCGCCACCGTGTCCATGCCGTCGGGACTCGACAGCGCGAGCACCAGGAAGACCGGGATCCCGAGCAGCCTCGCGCAGCCGATCGCGTTCGGGATCGTCCACGGGTTTAGCGGCTGGGTCGACAGCGTCTGGGTCGGCGGCGGCCCCGAACGGTCGATCCCGAATAGCCGGCGCTTGGTGATCCGTGGGCTCATCCTGCTGCCTCTGGATGTTGAACCGCGCCCGGCCTGACGGTGGCCAGATTGCTCAGGGCAGGCCGCGCCAGAGCTCGGCCACCGCTTCGGCGCCCCTCTCCAGCGCGACCGTGCGCGCCTCGCGGCCTCGCCGCACCTGGACCTCGATCTCGCCCGAGGCGAGCGTGCGCCGGCCGACGGTGAGGCGCAGCGGACACCCCAGCAGCTCGGCATCGGTGAACTTCTCGCCCGGGCCGGCGTCGCGCTCGTCATACAGCGTGTCGAGACCGGCGCCGCGCAGCTGCGCGTAAAGCTCGTCGCCGTACTCGCGCTCCGGGGTCCCGGGCTTGCCCAGCACGACCAGCTCGACGTCGAATGGAGCGATCGTCCGCGGCCACGAGATCCCCGCCTCGTCGGCGTACTGCTCAACGGCGGCGGCCGCCGCCCGGGCCGGACCAAAGCCGTAGCAGCCCATCCAGATCAGCTGACTGCGTCCCTCCTCGTCCAGGTAGGTCGCGCCCAGCGGCTCCGAGTAGCGGGTGCCGAGCTTGAAGATGTTGCCGACCTCGATCGCCCGCTCGATCCTGACCATGGCGCCGTTGACGGTGTCGCCGGCGGCCACAGTCCGGACATCGGCGCGCTCGAACTTGAAGTCGCGGCCCGGCTCGACGCCGCGCAGGTGGGCGTCGGCTTTGTTCGCACCGGTCACATACGGGCCGGGCGCGATCCCCTCGTCGAGCAGCACCGGCAGATCGGTGCCAACGGGCCCGATGTATCCCGGAGGGCCAAGTCGAACGGAGACCTCGTCGGCGGTCGCGGCCCGGAACGCCTGACCGAGCATGTTCTGGAGCTTGAACTCGTTCACGCGGTGGTCGCCTCGGACCATCACAAGCTTCATCTCACCGTCGGAAAGCACGATCGGGAAAGCCTTCAGGAGTGCCCCGGCTGGAAGACTGAGCGCGTTGACGACCGCGTCGATTGTGGTCATCCCGGGCGTCGAGACAAGCTCAGGCGCGTCGAGCGGGCTCGGCAGCGAGACCGGCTGCGGATCGGCGCTCGCGACCTCGAGGTTGGCGGCGTAACCCGGAGCGAGCGCGACCTCGTTCTCGCCGGCCGCACACGGCGCCATGTACTCGTCGGCCCCGTGGCCCCCCATCATCCCGACGTCCGCCTCGACGCGGTACCACTCCAGCCCACAGCGGTCCATCATCCGGTCATACGCGTGAGCGTGGCGGTCGTATGCGAGGTCAAGCCCCTCGCGGTCGCGGTCGAATGTGTACGAATCCTTCATCACGAACTCGCGCGTCCGCAGCACGCCGGCCCGCGGCCGCGGCTCGTCGCGCTCCTTGACCTGGAAGTGATAGAGGGTCAATGGCAGCTCGCGATAGGACTGCACAGCCGCCGCGACGTGCCCGGTGACGATCTCCTCGTGGGTCATCGCGAGCACCATGTCGGCGCCCCTGCGGTCCTTGAGCTTGAACAGCTCCTCGATCTCGTAGCGGCCCGTTCGACGCCACGGCTCGGCCGGGTGCAGGACCGGCATCAGCATCTCCTGGCCGCCGATCGCATTCATCTCCTCGCGCACGATCTGCACGATCCGCTGGTGTATGCGCCAGCCGGCCGGCAGCCACGACCACAGTCCGGAGCCGACCTGCCGGATCAAGCCTGCGCGGACCATCAGAATGTGCGACAGAGCCTCGGCGTCGGCCGGCGGCTCGCGCTCAGTGGGGAGGAAGTAGGTCGACAGCAGCGTCATGCCCGCGGAAGCCTACCCGGCACCCATCGCGCGCCACCCGGCCGACAGCCCCTCAGGTTCACGTTTTCCGCGGCGGGATGCGGGTTATGGTCTGATACAACGCAGCGAAATTCAGCCACAAAGGAGCCACGCAATGGCCTACACGGTCCCCGACCTTCCCTACGACTACAACGCGCTCGAGCCGCACATCGATGAAGAGACGATGCACCTTCATCACGACAAGCATCACCAGGCCTACGTAACCAACGCCAACAACGCGCTCGAAGGAACCGAGTGGGCTGACAGGCCGGTCGAGGACGTGCTCAAGAACCTCCCGTCGCTGGCGGAGGACAAGCGCGGGCCGGTGCGCAACAACGCGGGCGGCCATTACAACCACTCGCTGTTCTGGGAGTGGATGTCGCCGGACGGCGGCGGCGAGCCAGACGGCCCGCTGCGGTCCGCGATCGACGCCGCGTTCGGCTCGTTCGACGACTTCAAGGCCAAGCTCAAGGCAGCCGGCGTCGGCCGCTTCGGCTCAGGCTGGGCCTGGCTGGTGCACGACGGCTCGGGTCTGGCGATCGTCTCGACTCCCAACCAGGACAGCCCGATCTCGGACGGCCAGACGCCGCTGCTCGGCGTCGACGTCTGGGAGCACGCCTACTACCTGAAGTACCAGAACCGGCGCCCGGATTACATCGACGCGTGGTGGAACGTCGTCAACTGGCCGAAGGTAGCCGGGGACTTCGACGCCGCCAGCTAGCCGGACGGGTCACGTGCGCTGCTCGAGCTCGTCGAGCAGCGCACGGGCCTGCTGCACGCCGTTGAGATCGCCCTTG
>JBKQJQ010000175.1:0-11012 GCA_052147875.1 Solirubrobacteraceae bacterium
GTCGGGAAACGACGCACATACAGAACCTCAAGCCGCTCCCCGTGAAGCGGATGAAACGGATGCGTGACCACCAACGAACCCAAAGACTCGTTGGACGACCTCGCGGTATGACGTGACCGTCGGGATCCCGAGCGGCCGCTTCTTCTTGCCGCCCGGCTTGGGGATATACACCCGCCTGACCGGCAACGCAGTGAACGTGTCCAAGTCGTGCTGGATCCGTTCGGCCAACTGCATCTTGGCCTCCGGGCTCAGCACGACCTCGCCGTCCACGCCTGCGGTCAGACGACCAGCGTTGCGCTCGGTCACCCGCCGCACGCTCACCAGAGCGTTTGACCGTGACCGGAGCATCAACTCCTGCAGCCGGCGGACCCTCGCAAGGTCACCGGCCCTCGATGCCGTGAAGATCCGTTGACGCAGCCGACGTACCTCCCGCTCAGCACGACGCCAGTCAACCTGGTGCCAGTCCTCGCAAGGGCCATCGGGTCCACTCACCCCACCCGCCAAGGCCGGTGCGGTGTCCAGTTTGTCCGTCAGTTCTGAAGGCGTCGTCATCTTTCTCATCACAGGCCCACCTGACCACGTCAGCACCGCTTCCGCGGCCGGGTCACGAAGACCCGGTATCCGGCCGGTTATCCACCACGATCAGTTAGAGGGCTGATCAGCCGCGATGGTTTCCCGCTGCCTTTCGGCCGCCGGCATTCGCTTCTTGGTCATCCTTTGCCCGCCTGGGCGGTCGGCATCCCTCGCGGTCAGCCCACCAGCACGACCCTGACGGCCAGGCTGGACCCTGGCGGGGTTTCCACGTTCCGCACGCACGAGCTGCGACCAGGGTGGGTGCCCTCTCTACTCCGGGGACGGTGGTGCTCGCCCTGGCCGGAGGCGATCACCGGCCAGCGCCTGCCGCATCACAGCGGCTTGTCCCTGGACCCCGCCACGACCTTCCACCTCTGCGGAGTTCCGCTTGACGAAGCATCAACCGAGGGTTCACACGAATTCACCCGTCTGATCTTCCCCTCACCCGTGACCACCGGATGGATCGGCAGCCCTTCGGCTTTCCCCCGGGCTTCGCACCCCGGCGATCACTCGCAGCGCACGCCGGGGCGGGGACAGGTCACCAAGCACGGACCTGAACCAACGCTCTACGTCATCGACCCAGCCTCCAATCCAACGTTGATCACTCGCTACGTGCGACCTCGCGTCGCACTCGCCCGAGCGGCACTCTTAGGCGGAATGCTGCTGCCGGCTGAATCCGGCAGCGAACTGGATCAGAGACAGCCTGGTAGCGCGGGACGAGATTCCCCGGATCGTAAGCCTGACTCGTCGCAGTCCGCGTTCGGCTTGGGGACAACCTCGCCCGCAGTCAGGGCTTCCGCTTGCTGCGCGGATCAGGGTGGTCGCCGCAGGAGCTCATCTGGGTCGATGCCGAGCTGACGCAATCTGCTCGTGTTGTCTTCGACTCCGACAGCGCCAACAAGCTTGGCGTCGACGACGCGGAAGACGTAGATCTCGTTCACGTGCTCGAATCGTCTTCCCGTGGCTGGAATCCCGCGCCACTCTCCTTTGTGAGTCCCGGAGCACCACAGATGCGCGACGACCTTGTCGTCCTCGGCGATGAGATCAACGATCTCCATCTTGAAGTCTGGAAACGAGTCTCTGAATGGGCCGATCCACCTGCGCGCGGCTTGGGCGATCTCAACGTCGGCAACCTCATCGAGAACGTCGAGATCGCTCCGGTTCACTGCCTCCACCAGGCGAAGGACCAGAGTCTTGTTGAACTCAACGCTCATGTCATGTGCCGAGAATCCAGACCACCGGACCGATTGGCACGGTGCGTGACCCGGCAGCCTAACGCGATGCGGGCCGCTACAACCTCGAGTAGCGATGGTGAGGTCCCGCTTAGCGCGTCGCGGCGGCGGGCGCTCCGGATCCGAGTACGTCCAAGACCAGGTCTCTTACCGACGATCGCGCCACAGGTCGCCAAGTCCAACACTGTCCTGGCCGGCAAGTTGTGCTCCCAGCCGTGGGCTTCTGCGACGGCGAACAGCAGCTCATGGATAACCGTGGGGCGTTCACTCCAAGCGGTCGATGAGCGCACGCGGCGTCAGCACCTCAATATCGGCGACGTCGGCCTCGAGAAGATCGCGATCGCCCGAGACGAGCAAGATCCCACGCGAGGACCGTGCCAGCCTTAGCCTCGATCCACCGTTCTCGTGGGGGTCGCGCGCGTTGAGGGGTGATGGTGGCTGGCCGGAGCCAGGCGGAGTGTTGGCGAGAGGCTCGGCTTGGGTGTTGAGGTTGATGGCGGGGCCGGCCGTTTCCGCGGAGCCGTTTTCGGGGTCCCGGGGCGTCGCAGAGCACCCTGGGCGCGGGTCGGTCGGTCTCGGTGTGGGTCGGTGAGTCAGGCGGCGGTGGGGGAGCGCTCGGATGCGGGTGAGCGCTTCGATGAAGCTGGCCTGCCAGGGCCAGCGGGCGGGGAGGTGCATCGTGGACTGTCTCGCGGTTCGGGTGATCCGGCCGGGGAGCGCGAACAGGCGCCGTCGGGTGGTCGCCGCGGTGCGGGGTGTGGGGTCGGTGACCCCGAGCAGCAGTGTCCAGCGCGCGAGGTTGTGAGCCAGGCACGCGATCACGGTCCAGGCGCTGTTGGCGCTGTAGTGCCCCGATGGGAAGTGCGCCAGCGCTTGGTCTTTGAGGTCGCGGATGACCTGTTCAACGACGGCGTGCTGGCGATGCTCTGAATCGACGAGGTGGATCGCTTCGGTGCGGTTGGTGATGAACGCGTGATAGCGCCAGTAGGTGAACAGCTCGCCTTGGGCTTCTTGGGCATGCAGATGCACCCGTCGAATGATCAGCCGGTGCTCACCCAAGGTCGTTTCGGCGAGCTCGCAGACGCCGGTGTCGGGGTAGTCAGCGACCGGCTCCCAGTCGGGGTCAGGGATCTGGGCGATCAGCGCCTGTACTGACGCGCGCATGGTCACGCCGATCGAGAACTCACAGCCCTGCCGGGTCAGATACGCGCACACCTTCTTATTCCAGAACCCCGAGTCGGCGCGCACCACGATCTCCCCGGCCGCCCCGGCGCGCCGGACCCTGGGGATCAGCTCTCCGACAAAGCGCAACGCGCCGCGCTGGGTGTTGGCCTGCCCGCCACGCTGACGCACGTGCAACACCTCGGCGGTGTCAGCACGGCTCGCGATCAAAGGGTGATACCCCCGCTGGCCGGTGTACCCATAGCCGGCGCCCTGCTTGGCGTCGCCGTGCACCTCACCCACAAACGAGTCGATATCGATCACCAGCCGCTCCGAGCCCGGACCGGCGCCCGCTGACCACGCTCGGGCCAACGCGGTCGCGAGGACCTGATCGAGCTGGCGGACGTGCCCAAACGAGAACGAGCGCAGAAACGTCCCCAGCGTCGACGGCGCCATCGCGTGATGACCGAGCACAGCTTCCGTGCGCCCGGCACGCAGCACATCGCAATCATCGATGCTGTCGGCACCCAAAAGCATCGCGTGCGCGAACGAAAGCACCTTGCGCCCGGGACGGGCTGCCCCCGGCCGATCACCTAGATCCACTATCTCATCCACCAGCGCCTCGATCCCCAGCCGCTGACCCAGCGTCACCGCCAGCATCAGCCCGGCGTTCGCGACGACCCGCTCATCATCGAACACCACCGCGAGTCGGTCCGGCCGTTGGTGCACCATGCAGGTGACCTCCTGATGCAGGACCCGCGGCCGCGCGCACGGCCAGTCTTGCCTGCACAGGAGGTCATTTAAATCTCGACCCCGGACAGACCCCCAGCGCGGATCGGTGGATCAAGGCTAAGGAGATGGTCGTCTTTGGGGTCTCCGGTGACCGGATCGCGTCTGTCGGGTCCTGGATCATGGTGGCGCCAACGCGCAGTGCGCCCACGAAGGTCGGTCGCGCGGCCGTCGCGGGCAGCGTCGGCGACCTTCGGTCGGGTTGGGACTGTCCGCGAGGGGGTTCTTTACGAGCTCGTCGTCACGTCACTGACGGAAAAGCGGTCTCCGAGCGCAGCGTTACGGGACGATTGGGGCGTTGTGTGGGGCGAGAACCTGGCCGATCTTGGCGTACAGCGTCTGCCAGTAGGAGGTGGGGTTTCCCTCGGCGTCGAATGCGCTGGCCTTGAACGTCACCGCCATCGCGATCGAGACTCGCTGCGACGGCAGGTATGACTCAATCGCTCCGTATCCGCCGAACAGCGGGTTCTGGAGGATCCACCCCCCGTTTCGCACGACACCCAGGCCGTAACCGTAGAGGCGAGTGAGCGTCGCGCAGCGCTCGCACCCGGTTTGTGGATGACCGAACCCGATGTGCGGGTCGATCTGCAGGAGGTGCGAACGTCGCGACAGCAGGCGGCCAGAGCCGATCCCGATCGCGGTGCGGGTCATGTCGGCGATGTCGGTCGTCTCCACCGCGCCACGGGCAAGCGTCCATGACGGGTTCCAGAACGTCGAGTCCTCGATGAAGTGGTCCTTCTGCGGCAGGCCGTAGAACGCTGCGCGCTCACCGGTGTATGCGTGTAGCACCGGCGACGGGATCGCGGGCGTCTGCGACGCGACCGTGTTGCGCAGACCGAGCGGCCTGAGGACGATCTTGGCGAGCGCGACGTTCAGTGGCTCTCGCGTGATCTTCTGGAGCACGAGGCCGAGGATCACGTAGTCGCTGTGCGAATAGCTCCAATTCGTGCCGGGAGTGAACTGCATCGGCTTGTCGAGCGCGAGCGCCAGCTGAGTCTTCGTCGTGATGTTGCCGAACGGGTTCTCGTAGAGCATCTGAGCGAGCCGCGGGTCCACCTCGTAGTCGTGGTAACCGGCCGTCATCTGCGCGAGCATCCGCAGGGTGACGCGGTGCGAGTCCCGCAGGCCGGGCAGCCACTGCGACACCCTGTCGTTGAGCTTGACCTTGCCCTCGTCGACGAGCCGGAGGAGCAGCGTCGACATGTAAGAGATCGCTACGGCGCCGTTGCGAAAATGCATGTTGGTCGTTGCCGGAACTCCGGTCATCGACTGACCGTAGGCTCTGGTTATCACCGGCCGGCCCTTGACGGTCGCCTGCACGATCACCGCGCGGAGCCCGTGGTGGGCGATCGCGTCGCGGATCAGGCTGTCAATTCTGGCTCGCTGGGTCGCCGCCGAAGCGGTCTGCGGCCGCGCACAAGCGAATGCCAGCGCGCAGATGATGCCTGCAATCACCACCGCTGCCCGCATCGAGCAGAAGCTCCCCCTCGCGCCTTCATGCATTAGTCGGTCCCTCCGTCGGCTGGTCTGGTTTCGCGGCCGAGCAGTATCGCACGCCACCTCACATAGCCGCCGCGCCTCCCACGGGGGCTCGGTCCGGCCTGCAATACGTAGCTTGTACTCGGCGTGCCAACAAGCGATGCTCGCTCGCTCCAGGGCGGCGACGAGGGCATAGCGGCACCGCCCGGTTGGATCGTGCATGCCGCGTCGGAGGTTGACGGGAAGGTGGGGTCGTGGACGTCTGGGAATCACGGCAGCACACCGACGAGTTCTTTCAGAGCAAGCTCGGCCCGCGGTTTGAGAAGCTCGGCGTCGAGATGGATCCGCGGGAGCTGACCGAGACGTTCTGAATCGAGCGCGGCTGAGCGCAACGCTAGTCGAACACAATCGGACATTCGGCCGCGCGCTGCCGTTTGATCGGCCAGCGACGCTGACGCCTGGCTGCTACTTGCTCGCGACAGCAGCGTTGTCGCTGGTTATGACCTCGCCAGTGGTCTCGGCGTCCCAGAGTTCGCACAGATCGCCCGGCACCTGCCCTCACCCGGGCCGATCCCAGGGCCCATCTCAGGCCTGGGATAAAACGCCTGGCACCGGACCGGAGGAGAGCATGGTGACCGCTCTCGGCGTCATGCGGCCGATCACGCAGCGACGTCGCGCGACAGACGCCGTGTTCGGAATCGATGCCGGAGCCTGTTCCACACAGATCCGGATGGCCTCGGCGGTCGCGATCGCGTTCGTCAAGCAGCCAGCGTCACACCTATGCGGGGCGTTCGGTAGTCGTTGGCGTGTGCGATGACGCCGTCGGCCCGGACGGCCCTGATCGGGCGGCCAGGAGCGTGCGGTCGTCGATCGAAATTGAGACGTCAACCGGTTGGAAGTGGAGACCTCGCACGGCGGCGCGGTGGTCGTGCGGTCGGGCGAACCGTGGTGAGACCCCGAGGCACGTGGGCGCCGCCGAATCGTCTTCGGGAATCGAGTGGCCGCATCACGCCTGTTTGGGTCACGCCAGCGCGTCGATCGCTTTCCTCGGCCATCGGCAAACGCCGTTACACGTGGTGGTGGTAGAAGTCGGCCAGCTTCGCGGCGACGCTCGGGACGTATTCGTCCCTGTAGTAAAGGTCGATGTGTGAGGCGCCCTCGACGATCATCAGTTCCTTCGGCTCTGCTGCCCGCTCGAAGGCGTCCTGGCTGAAGTAGAGCGTGTCCGCCTCAGAGCCCGCGATCAGCAGCAGCGGCCTCGGGGAGATCGCCTGCATGTCAGCGAACGGGAAGAACGCCATCTGCTCGGCATAGGTCGTGAAGACGAACTCCGTCATTGCGCGCTCGTTGGGCGCGATCTCCGTGTAGTAGAGGTAGCCGTCCCGGTAGAGGGCGGGCAGGGTCTCGGGATGCGTGACGTCGAAAGATGGGTCGTCGCGCACGAGCGAGTAGTAGCGAGTCGGCCCTCCTTCGGCCTCGAGCGTGCGCTGCTGGCCGACCTGCTCGAGGATCTCGCGACGTCGCTCGGGCGAGATGCTCCCGCCGATGCCTGAGCGGCGGGCAGAGCCGATGTCGAAGGTCGAGACGCCGGCGACGGCTTTGATGCGATGCTCGGTCTGCGCTGCGTTGAGGGTGTAGCCACCACCGGCGCAGATGCCCAGGGCGCCGATCCGGTCGGGATCGACCTCGGGCCGGGTGGTCAGGAAGTCGACAGCGCAGCGGATGTCCTCGACGCGGGACGCGGGACGCTCGCTGAAGTGCGGCTCGCCGCCGCTCTCGCCCTGGTAGGACGCGTCGAAGACGAGAGTGATGAAGCCGTCGGCGGTCAACTTCTCGGCATAGAGCGTTGAGACCTGCTCCTTGACGGCGCCGAACGGGTGGGTCACCACGATCGCGGGGTACTTCTTGCCCGGGTCGAGGTCTGCCGGCTCGTGGAGATTCCCGACGACCTCGATCGCCGCGTTGGGGAAGGTCACTCGCTCCATTTTCATCTCCTTGCTGTTCGGCTTTGTCGATCGGCTCGATGGCGCCCACGGCGCCTGACATCGGGCTTGGTATTCAGCAAACCACTCGCGAGACAAGAGTGAGAGTTGCTGTTGTCCCAGGTGCTGGCAGACCCCCTCAAGCACCGAGCTGCTCGCGCTGACCCGTCCTAACGGCCTTCGCCGCGGGCGCGGCGCGCTTCCCCGCAGGCGAGCACAGGACGGCTGCGGCCGTCAGGCGCGGCCGCAGCGGACGGCGGGACTGCGGACCAGCCCGGTGCGCAATTCAGACGTCACCGACTGCACGGGCCGTGCGGCCCCGCAGCACGGCGGTTCTCGTCAGTCTCGTCTCTACGGAAGGTTGCCCGCTGGTTTCGGCTCGCTCGTCGCTGCCCAGCTGCCGAGCAGCCGAAGCGTCTCCTCGGCTCGTGAGCCCGCTTGGGCGGTGTAGGTGACGAGTGTCAGGCCTGGGTCGGCGGGGAGTGGTAGCGCGTCGTAGTTGAGCTCGAGCTCACCGACGACGGGGTGCTGGAAGCGCTTAACGCCGGTGTCGTGGTGGCGGACGTTATGGGCCGCCCACCGCACACGGAACACCTCGCTGCGGGTCGAGAGCTCCCCGATCAGGTCGGTGAGGCGGCGGTCGTACGGGTCGCGGCCGGCCTGGGCGTGTGTCGCGGCGACGATCTGGTCGGCGACCTCGTCCCAGTCGACGAAGAACGTCGTCGCGCGCGGGTCGAGGAACACGAACCGGGCCACGTTCGGCGGCCCGCCACGATCATCGAACAGCTGCGAATACAGCGCGCGGCCGAGCTCATTGGTGGCGACCAGATCGCCGTACTCGTTGCGCACATAGGCCGGTGCGCTCGTCAGCGCGTCAAGAACCTGCTGCACGCTCGCACGAACGGGAGGCTTCGGCGGCCGCCGGCGGGCCGGGTTGGCGGTGCGCAGCGCGTGCGTGAGATTGAACAGGTGAGACCGTTCGGCATCATCCAGCCTGAGCGCTCGCACGAGCGCCTCCAAAACGCCGTCGGAGACGCCGGTGACGTTGCCGCGCTCGACCTGGGTGTAGTAGTCGGCGCTGACCCCGGCGAGCATCGCTACCTCCTCCCGCCGCAGTCCAGGCACGCGGCGGTTATCGCCGTAGACGGTCAGCCCGGCCTGCTCCGGGGTTATCCGGGCGCGCCGGGAAGTCAGGAACTCGCGGATCTCGCTCTTCGGGTCCATGCCGTGAGGGTAGACCCGCTCTCCGCTCGCGTGGGAGGGTCTGTCAGCCCCTGGGACAACAAGAACTCCCACTTGACGCGCGCACGTGCTTGGCTGATCAGGAACGGCACGACGACCCGGCAAACCGCATCCGACAGGAGACCAGACCCATGAGCACCGAAGACCACACCGGCCGCGTCGCGGTCATCACCGGAGCGTCATCCGGCATCGGCGACGCGACCGCCCGCGCGCTCGCCGCCACCGGACACCGACTCGCGCTGCTCGCTCGCCGCGCCGACAGGATCCAGGCACTCGCGACCGAGCTCGGCAACGGCGCGATCGCGATCACCGCCGACGTGACCGACCGCGACACGCTCGCCGCGGCGGCCGAACGGGTCCAGCGGGAGCTCGGCGGCGCGGACATCCTGATCAACAACGCCGGCGTGATGCTGCTCGCACCGTTCAGCGCCGACCAACACGCCGAGAGCCGGCAAATGATCGAGGTCAACCTGCTCGGCGCGATGACCGCGACCGAGGTGTTCCTCGATCAACTCCGCGACGGCGAGGGCGACCTGGTCAACATCTCCTCCGTCGCCGGCCGGACCGCCCGCCCCGGCAACGCCGTGTACGCCGCAACGAAATGGGGAATCAACGGCTGGTCAGAGGCCCTGCGCCAAGAGCTCCAGCCCGGCGTCCGCGTGACCGTAATCGAACCGGGCGCCGTCGCGACCGAGCTGACCGACCACATCACTCACGCCGGCGCCAAGCAGATGGCCGAAGGCTTCTACGAGCAGGTCGCGATGACCGCCGAGGACATCGCCGAGATCATCGCCTTTGCGATCACCCGACCCCACCGCGTCACCCTCAACGAGATCCTGATCCGACCGACCGCACAAGCGTAGGCAGGAGGATGAGTCATGTCTGATCCACAGCAGAGCCGGACGCAGCAGCTGCTAGGCGACTTCGCTCCGAAGATGGTCTCCCTCACCGACGACGTCCTGTTCGGAGACATCTGGGAACGAACCGAACTCTCACCACGCGACCGCAGCCTGATCACCGTCGCCGCGCTGATCGCTACCGGCAGCACCGAACAACTGCCCGGCCATCTTGCCCGAGCCCAGGCCAACGGCCTCAGCGACACCGCGCTCAAGGAAGTCATCACCCACCTCGCGTTCTACGCCGGCTGGCCACGAGCGATGTCCGCCTTCACCGTCGCAAAGCAAGTCCTCCAGGACTGAGCGTCCCGCTTACGAGCTAAGACGAACGCAACCCCACACACGAGTACGGGCCAGCATGCCGTGGGCCGCCCACACCCAGTTTCAGTCATGGCGGCGTGGTCTGGTGGGGCTGGCCTGGCCGCTGCTTGCGGACAACCTCAGTCGCGCTGAGGCCCCCTGCGCCGTGGCCGCTCTCAGCCGGCTACGGCGAGATCACGTGGCCGGAGGTGCCGTCGAAGCATCCGCCGAAGGGTTGGCAGCTACGGCTCGCGGCGGATCGCTGGGGTGACGCGGTCGATCGTTTTGTCGAACGACAGCACCGTCTGCACGCCGGTCGCTTCGGCTTGAGCGACGAGGTACGCCTCGGCGAAGTCGAGGCGGTGGACCTCGTAGATCTCAAGGGCTCGGAGCAGCGATGACTGGTCGACGGTCTTTATCGTTGGGAGCGCGATCGCGGCGCGCATCAACTCCGCGACCCGCACTCGTTCGACCTCGTAGAACGACTCGAGCACATAGACGCACTCGGCGAGCACCAGATCTGCCAGCAGCAGTTCCTCGTCGCCCGCGAGCGCGGCGGTCGCGCGAGCGGCCATCTCCGGCGGATCGCCGGTGAGGTGACGGATCAGGACGTTGGTGTCGAGGAATGCGGTCAGCTGGGCCTCCCGACCCGGGCCGCGCGTGTCTGTCGCAACACCTCATCCCATGCCGTTCCACGCTTTGCAGCCGGCACCGCGACGCTGCCGGCTAGCTCGAGCAGGCTTGGGGTCTTCGCGATCACTGCGCGGGAACGCTCGACGCGGAACAGCAGCTCGTCCCCCTCATGAAGCTCCAGTGCGTCACGGACGGTCTTCGGGATCGTCACTTGCCCCTTGGATGTGAGTCGTGCCGTCGAGTCCATCGAGCCTCCTTACTGGTGTGTAGAAGTAAGGATAGCGGTCGAGCGAGCGCCTCCACAGCGCCTGCTACGACGCTCTCCGTCACTAGCAGTGCCACGACCGAGCGGCTGCTCGCGACTGGAAGGGGTCACGCTCGCGCTGTCTGGACTACTGCCCACGGCGACTGCTGTCGGACAGGAGCGGTCACGCGACATGGCCGCGGTTCCTACGCGCGCGACGACGGTCGCAGGGCCTAGCCCCGAGCGACCTTGTCGGTCCGCATCCGCCCGATTCGCATGACGCAATCGCGTGCGCAAGAGGTCCGTTGACGCACAAATCGCTGTTTGCCGGAGGGAGTTCCTGTCTTGGAACGAACGGGCGCCGTCGACCCGGTCGTCGCGCGCCCGTTGGCGATCCGGACGCGGAGTCGGTTACGGTCGTGACGATTGCGGCGTTCGACCTCGACGCGGTCGTGAGCAGGCCGGTGATCGTGGGTTCGTA
>JBKQJQ010000176.1:0-2516 GCA_052147875.1 Solirubrobacteraceae bacterium
GTTCGCGGTTGCCTTGGGCTTCCTGTAGTTCGTTCGCGAGCGCGGCCAAGGTGGTGAACCGGACGCGTCGTCCCTGGTGACACGCGCAGACCGCGAGGGCTGTGGCGAGCATCGTCTTGCCGGTGCCTGAGTCGCCGACGAAGATCACCGACTCGCGGTCATCGATCCACGATCCCTCTGCGAGCGCGGCGATCGTGGCCTGCGGGACGTTCGGGTTGTCGGCGAACCGGAAGTCCTCGAGCCGTTTGATCTGCGGGAACCGGGCGTCGATCAGCCGGCGCTTCTCGCGCCGCTCGGCGCGTTCTGACATCTCGGCCTCGAGCAGCTCGGCCAAGTACGCGACCGGGGTCTGCTGCTCGCGTAAGGCTTCGGCGGCCAGGGCTTTGAACCGGCGGCGGACGGTCGGGAGTTTCAGCTCGATCGCGTGCGCGTCGATCAGCGCTTCCAAGGCAGCGGTCTGCGCATTGCGGGCCGGTGTCGTCATCGGGTTCCTCCAAGCAGCTGGTCGTAATCGGTCAGGTCAGGCGCGGGCCGCCGATGGGCCTCAAGGCGCGGGTCCAGGCCGGTGAGCGGCGGTGGCGCGGCTCGTGCGGTGGTCTGTGCGCGGCGGGCGAGAACGGCGACTGCGCGTCCGTCGATCGCGCCCGCAGCGAGCGCGCCGCGGACCGCGAGCTCCACGCCGGCCGGTCCGTGGTCGCGGCAGAGCAGCAGCACGTCGACCATCTGCCGGGCGGCGTCCGAGCGCCCGTAGCGGCCGGTCAGCCCAGCCCACAGCTCGTCGAAGCACTCCGGCCAGCCGCCACGGTCGCGCTCCTGGGCCAGCGCGACGGAGTGCTCAAGCCCGCCGGGCTTGCGATGCAGCAGCTCGAGGTAGTGATCGAGCTGGGCGCTGGTCCCGTACTTGCCGTGCAGCCGCTCATGCCGCGCGACCTCCCGACCGGAGTGGTTGATCGTGATCTCCCTGGCGCCGATCCTGGCTGAGACCTTCAACCCCGCCAAGGACACCGGGACCGAGTAGCGGTTCTGGCGGATTGTGACCAACGACTTCGCGTCGACGCGCGGCACGGCGGTCTCGCACGCGTCAAACGGCTCGCCCGGCAGCGCGCGCAGCAACGGGCGCTCTAGCGCCCACGCCGCCCGGACTGTGACCGGCCGCCCGTCGATCCGCCGGCCGAGATCGGCCTCGCAGCCGGCGAGCAGCAGCGCGTTGAGCTCGGCGAGGTCGCGCAGCTCCGGGACCGGCACCAAGTGGTTGCGGCGGTAGCGGCCGACCTCGCCCTCAACACCACCCTTCTCGTGAGCCCCTTCGAGCCCTGGGGTCGTGAACTGCGACACAAACAGGTAGTGCGAGCGCAGCGCAATGAACCGGTCGGTCTCGATCCGCCGGCGGCCCTTCAGCACCTTCTTCACCGCAGACTTGAGGTTGTCGAACCGGAGGCTCGCGAACACGCCGCCGAACCATTCGAACGCCTGCACGTGCAGCTCCAGGAACGCCTGCTGGGTCTCCACCAGCGACGCCTGGCAGAACGCCGCGCCCGAGAACGACGCGCGCATCACGAACAGATGCACCTTCACCGACACACCGCCGAACACCACCAGCGCCTCGCCCCAATCGACCTCGCCCTCCACGCCCGGGGCATGGACCTGCGGCACGAACACGTCCCCGACCGGCCACCCAAGCTCGCGCTTGCGCGCCCGCACGTATTGACGGACTGTGACCTCAGCCGCGTCAGCACCGTGCTCATCAACCAGCCGCCGCCAGATCCGCCTGGCGGTATGCCGCTGCTTCGGCGGCGCATCCCGATCGGCCAAAAGCCACTCGTCGATCAGCTCCCGATACGGCCCCAACTTCGGTGCCGGCCTGCTCACCGGCGAACGCTTCGCCGGCGGTACCGGCGACGCCAACGCCTGCTTCACCGTCCGGCGATGAACCCCATGACGCTGCGCCAGCGCACGGAGGGACAGGCCCTCCCGATCACGGTCCCGTCTGATCTGCTCGAACTGCTCCACCCTGGATCCCATTCCCTCTGGCGCCTCCCGCTCGAGCTCGATGAAGCTCGAACAGTCGGCCGCCCGTCGGACGGAGGTGGGGCCAGTTCAAACCATCACAGTGGGGCCAGTTCAGACCATCGTTCCTAATTGAGCAGTTTCAGCCGCGTTCGAGCCAACAGCGTCACTGCTGGTCTCACGAAAACTGGGCAGTCTCGGCGAGGCTTGCCGCGCCGCGTGAGACAGCTGCTTTCAGCCGAATTCAGCCACCAGCGACGCGGAGCGGCAGGCCGAACACAGCGCGAAGCAACGCGCTACGGGCCGCGTCGCCTCGTCGAATTGAGCGTTCCGTTAATGCACAAATCGCTGTTTGCCGGAGGGAGTTCCTTTCTCTAGACGGACGGGCGCCGTCGACCCGGTCGTCGCGCGCCCGTTGGCGATCCGGACGCGGAGTCGGTTACGGTCGTGACGATTGCGGCGTTCGACCTCGACGCGGTCGTGAGCAGGCCGGTGATCGTGGGTTCGTA
>JBKQJQ010000177.1:0-4229 GCA_052147875.1 Solirubrobacteraceae bacterium
GCATGCGGCAGTGGAACGCCGACCTGGCCGCGAGCTGCAGCCGCTACCCGAACATGCGGGTGTTCGACTGGGCCCACTACGCGAAGGCGCGCTGGTTCATTCCGGACGGAATTCACTACTACTCGCCGGGCTACGTTGCACGGGCGCACGACATTTCCCGCGGCCTGGTGCACGCGTTTCCCGCCGGCGAGTCGCCGAGCGCCGGCTGCGTCGTTCTATAGCTGCTATGCCCGCGCGTACCGCAGGTAGACGACCCGTTCGCTGAACGTCCGCGTCTCGGCCAACTGGAAGTACTGCCGCGATTGCAACGGTCCGAAGAAGCTCGTGCCGCCGCCGACCAGGACCGGGCTCACGAACAGCCGGCACTCGTCGATCAGGCCGGCCTGCATCAGGCCGGCCGCCAGCCCGGCGCCGCCAACCGCGATGTCTTTGCCGGGCTCCGCCTTCAGGCGGCCGACCTCGGAAGCCGGATCGCCGCGGACCAGCCGCGCGTTGCCCTCGACGGTGTCGAGCGTGGTCGAGAAGACGATCTTCGGCAGCTGCTGCCAGGTCCGTGCGAACTCGACCACGACGTCGGTCGCCGACGGATCCTGGTCGGCGGTCTCCCACGAGACCATCGCCTCGTACAGCCGTCGCCCGCAGAGGTGCACGCCGAGCTCGCGCGTCTGCTGGTTGTGAAACCGGTGCAGCTCCTCGTCGGGCACCCCCCAGTCGATCTCACCCGCCGGCCCGGCGATGAAACCGTCCAGGGAGACGCCCATCGAGTAAATCAGCTTGCGGTCGGCCACTGTGGCTCCCCTTCCTGTTCGGGCACCCACTGGGAGACCATGCCGCGCAGATGCTGGACGAAACGGTCATGCTCCTCCGCAGGGCTCCAGCCGCGAGCCGCAGGCGCGGCAACCGCAGCACCCAGCCACCGTCGTCGCGGACAAACGGCCGCTCGGGGAGCGGGAGGTCGGAGCAGAGCCGGAGCCGCGTAGCGTGGCTCGGGGTTGTCAACCCACGGCGTGCTGACCATCAGCCGCGAAATTACACCGCCAATCGGGCACCTGCTCGCCGGACCGCACTGTCACGTGCGGCCGGCTAACCCCGTCTAAGTCGTCGTAAGAGAGATGAAAGGAGCCGAGATGAAGGTATTTGTTGCCGGAGCGGGCGGGGTGATCGGCAGGCAGCTGCTGCCCAGCCTGGTCACCGCCGGCCACGAGGTCGTCGGCATGACCCGCAGCGAATCCAAGCGGGCGGCGATCGCCGAGCAGGGAGCTATGCCGGTGATTGCCGATGGGCTCGATCCCGAGCAGGTGATGACCGCCGTCGTCGCCGCGCAGCCCGAGGTGCTGATCCACGAGCTGACGGCGCTCGACGCGATCGACCTGCGTCACTTCGAACGCAGCTTCGAGCTCACCAATCGGCTGCGAACCGAGGGCACCGACAACCTGCTGGCGGCATCCGGGAAAGCGGGCGTGCGAAGGTTCATCGCGCAGAGCTATGCGAGCTGGCCGTATGCGCGCACCGGAGGCCCGGTCAAGACCGAGCAGGACCCACTCGACCCCGCGCCCCCACGCGAGATGCGCCCGGCGCTGGAGGCGATCCGCCATCTCGAGGCGGCCGTCGTCGGTGCCGACTGGACGCAAGGACTCGTGCTCCGCTACGGCGCCTTCTACGGCGCCGGGACGTCGTTGTCGCCGGGCGGTGAGCACTTCGAGATGGTGCGCAAGCGCAGGTTCCCGATCATCGGCGACGGCGCCGGCGTATGGTCGTTCATCAACGTCACAGACGCGGCCGACGCGACCGTCGCGGCGATCACCCACGGTGCTCCCGGGATCTATAACGTGGTCGACGACGAGCCGGCCACGGTCGCGCAGTGGCTGCCGGTGCTGGCGCAGTCGCTCGGCGCGCGCAAGCCGTGGCGCGTGCCGATGTTCGTCGGCCGGCTGCTGGGCGGCGAGGTCGCAACCGTGATGATGACCGAGATCCGCGGCGCATCGAACGCGAAGGCCAAGCGCGAGCTGGGGTGGGAGCCGCGGCACACGAGCTGGCGAGAGGGGTTCGCGGCGTGAGCTCGTCGGAGCAGATGCTCGAAGAGCTGCGGCCGGCGTCGTTCGCGATCGCTTACCGGATGCTCGGCAGCGTCACGGAGGCCGAGGATGTGGTTCAGGAGGCGCTGCTGCGGGTGCATCGGGCGCTCGACGGCGGCGAGACGATCGAGTCGCCGCGCGCGTTCGTGTCGACGATCACCACGCGGCTGGCGATTGACGAGCTGCGGCGGGCGCGGACGCGTCGTCAGAGCTACGTCGGGGAGTGGCTCCCGGAGCCGATCGTGACCGGCGCTGAGGACGACCCCGCGGGCGCGGCCGAGATGGCCGATTCGCTGTCGATGGCGATGCTGGTGCTGCTCGAGAGCCTGTCCCCGGAGCAGCGCGCGGTGATGCTGCTGCGCGACGTGTTCGACTACGGCTACGACGAGATCGCCCAGATCGTCGGCAAGAGCGAGGACAACGTCAGGCAGCTCGCGGTCCGGGCGCGGCGCCACGTCGACCAGCGCCGGCCGCGGTTCGACACCTCTCCGGAGCGCCGGGATGAGCTGGCGCGGCGGTTCTTCGCGGCCGCTCGAGACGGCGATCTGGGCGCGCTCGAAGCGCTGCTGGCGCACGACGTGGTGCTGACGGGCGACGGCGGCGGCAAGGCGCCGGCGCTGGCGCGCTCGCTACACGGTCGCAGCCGCGTCGCCCGTACACTGCTCAACTGGTCAAAGCTCGCGGCCAGGATCCCCGGCGCTTCGATCACGACGGCCGAGATCAACGGCGCCCCCGGAGGTCTGCTGCTCGACGGTCACGATCGGGTCGTCGCCGTCTGGTCGCTCGACATCGCCGGCGGCCAGATCCAGGCGGTGCGCTCGATCGTCAACCCGGAGAAGCTCGCCCACCTGGGGGCGGTCGCCAACCTGGGGGCGCTGCTGCCGGGCGCTCAGCGGGGCACGAGCGCGACCACGCCCGACCCGGAGTAGAGGTGATCGTGACGGCCACACGTCCTCGGGAAGGCGAACCGCACGCTGTCCCGGTGGATGCCGTTGTAGGTCGCGACCAGGGTGACGGTGCCAGCCGTGCCGACCTTGCAGCGAGGGTCGGTGCTGTTGGTGACGCGCACCGGCAGGCGCATCTCGTTGCCGAGCGCGCTGCCGACCGTGACGGCGTGCTGAGGGGTGACGGCGCCGTGGCCGATCGACAGGATGATCTGCCGGTCCGGTGCTCCGGCGACCCGGTCGACCTGGCAGATCGCGCCCGCCGCATGGGCGCCCACGAGCGAGCCGCGCCCGTGGGCATAAGAGCCGGTGGCCCCGCTGATCGGCACGCCGGCGTGAAATCCCCATGCCTGGCTGCCGTGGTACGCCGGCAGCGGGCAGTAGGCGACCATCGAAGCGGCGCCGGATGTCGAGCTGACGGCGATCGCGATTGCGGCCGCCGCGATCAGTAGGGCAGTCGCGCGCCGCCGCATCTCGAGTCCCAGGCCGCCCTGGTGCCGGTGCGCACCCTCGACGGCGAGCGCAGTGGCTGTCGCACCGGCTCGTGAGTTCGCCGGCGGGCTGGCCGCGGGCCGCGGCTCAGCCGGTGGCTGCGCAGCCGCCTGCGCGACTGCTCCGCGTCGGGCAGTGGCAGGTCACCGGGCGGGGTCCGCGGGTCGTCCGGCTTGCGCGGCCTCGGACCGCCACCGCCGCCGTCGTCGCCACCGTCGTCATCGCCGTCGGCTTGGCCGGGCCCCGGCTCGGCCTTGGGCCAGCGCATCAGCAGCGGAGACAGCAGCATCAGGACCGGGATCATGAGCAACGGCACGATCGCGATCAGACCTCCAACGGGGTGCGGCTGACCGGTGATCGCAGCAGCGTACCGCGGCCCGGCCGCACGCTCCAGGGGTCTAGTGGGTCAGCGCGACCGCTTCGTTGCACGGCGCGACGAGCTCGGCTGCTCAGCGGTCAGCGCCACCGCTGCCTCAGGCGTCGCGACGTGGAAGCTGAAGCTCTCCTCGAGATACAGGCGAACAAGGTTGGCGTCGTGATCGAGATAGCCGATCGACAGGTCCTGGCCCGACACGAAGTGGAAGTCGTCACCGCGCTGGCTGATCACGACCGCGCCGCGAACTCCCGGAGCCCAGACGAGCGGGCCCTCGATGATCTTGCGCAGGTGCTCGAGCAGCGGGTAGCCGCCGTTCTCGGCCGTCTGGACGACGCGCTGATA
>JBKQJQ010000178.1:0-6908 GCA_052147875.1 Solirubrobacteraceae bacterium
TCGTTCCTCGGCCACCATGCGTTCAAGACCGACCAGCTGCGCGTCAAGCCCTCGGCCAACCAGCAGTTCGGGACCTTCACGGAGACGCTGCACAGCCGGCAGGCGGGGATCGTGCGAGTCGAGGTGACGCACGTCAAGACGCCGCAGATGCTGGGCTTCTTCGGCGAGCGAGCGGTGACGGCGCTCAATACTCAGGCCGGTTTCGGCTCCCGGGGCCTGTTCGTCGACCTGATCCAGCAGCGTCTTCTGGCGCTGCACTTCTATATGCCGCAGACCGGGGTCTACGACAGCTTCACCGGGCTGGCGATCGACGCCTACCACCGCCTGCTCGGCTGGGGCGTGGCACAGACGCTCGACCGGCGGACGATCAACGCGCTGCTCGATGGGGTCGGCACCTTCAAGGTCCACTTCCCGCACGACGGGACCCACGTCGAGGGCAACCTCGGCAAGCAGTTGCTGGCGCTGATCTACGGCTCAAAGGTCTACCGGATCTACCCGATCAGTTCCGGCAAGCCGTCGACGCCGACGATCCTCGGCCACTTCCGCGTCTACCTGCGCGTCCCCGGCTACCTGCCCGACGGGATGTACTACTCGGACTTCTTCTACAGCGGGTACGCGATCCACGGCTACGACCCGGCGCCCGACTACCCCGCCAGCCACGGCTGCATGCGGCTGCCGATCATCGACGCGATCTCCGTATTTAACTGGCTCACCTACGGCGACGTGGTCGACGTCTACCTGTGAACGGCGCCCGCGAGCGCCTGCTGGCAGAGCTCCGCGACCACGCGCTCGTGATCGGCGAGGTCGTGCTGACCAGCGGCGCAGTGGCGCAGTACCTGGTCGACGCCAAGCGCGCGATCCTGCGGCCGGCCGGTTTTTCGGCGCTCGCGGAGCTGGTGGCGGTCCAGGCCCGCGAATGGTCCGCGACTGCGGTCGGCGGGATGACGATGGGCGCCGACCCGATCGCCTGCGCGGCGCTCGCCGGCGGCGCTGACGTGAAGGCCTTCTTCGTCCGCAAGGAGGTCAAGGAGCACGGCCTGTCGCGTCGGATCGAGGGGCCGCCGCTGGATCCGGGCGATCGCTGCATGCTGGTCGAGGACGTGGTGACGACCGGCGGCTCGACGATCCGGGCGCTCGAAGCGATCAGGTCAGAGGGCCACGAGGTGTGTGGCGTGCTGGCGATTTGCGACCGGCTGGCGGGCGGGGCCGAGGCGATCGAGCGGGCGGCCGGGGCGCCGTTCGTCGCGTTGACGACGATCGACGAGGTCTATCCGGAGCGCCCGGACCGTTGAACGTTTCAGGGAACCCGCGGCAGCGACGTGCACGCCGGGTTGACCTGATGGTCGGCCTGGATTAACCAACCGACCCCGGTCTCAAACGGCGTGAACAGCACGATCGGGTTGCCGTGCGCGATCGCCTGGCTGTACTTGAACCCGACCCGGTTGACGTTGATGTGCAGCGTGTAGGCGAGCATCGTCTGATACTCGAGCCGGGTCAGCGGCTCGCCGCAAGCGCGTAGCCGGGCGGCGCCCCCGAGCTGGTCGATTGCTGTCGTCAGGTCGTTGATCTCCGCGGTCCGCTTGTGCTGCTCCAGCAGGTCCTTGTGCTCGACCCCAGCGTGCGAGATCGCCGCCGGGATCAGGCTCACGACGAGCACCGCGACGAGTGCCGGGCCCGCCCATGAGGGGACCGCCGACCATCGTAGCCGATCGATCAGCAGCCGGCCGACCGCCACCCCGGCGAGCACCACGAGCACCCCGCCGGCCTCGAACATGTAGCGCGCCAGCCCCGGCCAGCCGTGCAGCGCGAATGCGATCTCGATCACGACCCAGAGCACGATCGCGCCGGTCAGCGCCAGCAGCACCCGATCGCGCCGCACCAGCGCGAACGCGAACCCGGCCAGCGCAGCGAGCTCGATCGGCAGCTCGTTGAGGCCCAAAAAGCGCTGGATCGTGCCACCGACCTGGTCGCTGGTCAGCCTGCGGCCGGAGTCGAGTGCGTTGCTGGCCGACACGAACGGGGTTCGGGACGTGATCGCTGGAATCCCGAACCAGAGCAGCACCAACGCGAGCCAGCCCCCGCCGACCAGCCAGCGTGTCCCCGGCAGCCGCAGCCACATCCACAGCGAGTACATCGCCAGAAACGGCCACGCCTCGGGCCGGCCCAGCGAGGCCAGCAGCAACAGCAAGAACGCGGCCCGCGGCCGCTTGTAGAGATGGCAGTCGATCGCGCCCAGGCACAGCGATACGATCATCGGGTCCGACTGCGAGCTGAGGATGTAGTGCGCGTAGTTCTGGATCCCGAGCAACGCGAGGCCGGCGAACACGCCCGCGACGATCCCCGCCCAGCGCCGCGCGGGCGGCGGATCGACCAACCGATACGTGATCCGGCCCGCGAATACGGTCCCGGCCAGGGCGACCGCGACCGAGGTGATCATCCACAGACGCAGCTGGTAGTGGCCCGCAATCGCGTACGGCACCGTGAACAGGTACGGGAGCGGTTTCCACGACGGCGCCGCGTTGGTGTCGAGGTTCAGGCTCAGCGTCTGGCGTCCCCAGACGAGCCAGCCGTAGGGGTCAAATCCCGGCCTGGTCCGGCCCACGAATACGATCACGGCCGACAGCAACGTGATCCCGATCCCGGTGGTCCACCACGGGTGGCGGCGCATGAACAGGCGCAGCGTCCAGGTTTCGGGCGCGGAACCCAGACTGGCGGACTCAGGCGGCGAGGTAACGCTCGGCGCGTCTTGCAGCGTGCTCTCGGACACGAGGACGGCCGGACCGTAGCACGGGCACTGTACTGCTCCCTGCGGCCCGGGAATCGGATAACTTGCCCCCGGCAGGAATCGAACCTGCATCCCGCGCTTAGGAGGCGCGTGCTCTATCCATTGAGCTACGAGGGCCGGACCTCGCCAGCGTATCCGGCCGTCAATTTCGTTGAGGAACCATTAATGTTGGGTGACACGCGTGTCGCCATGTGGTTCGATCTGCAGATGGGAGAAGCTGAGGTGCGACGCAGGGGTGCGCCGAGCCGATGAGCGTCGGCGCCACCGAGTTCCGCATCGAATCCGAAGCGAGTGTCGATAGCGTCGAGCTGGTCCCCGGCGAGGTCTCGGCGCGATCGCCTACGCAGCTGTTTTGGCGCCGCTTCCGCCAGGACAAGGTCGCAATGGTGTCGGCGGCCTTCATCATCTTCTTGATCATCATCGCGATCGCCGCGCCGCTCGTGGTCAAGATCCTTGGGCTCCAGGGCCCGTACGTGAACAACACCAACGCCCTCGACGCGTTCGGCAGCCCGACCGGGCCCAGCGCGGCGCATCCGTTCGGCGTCGACGAGCTCGGCCGCGACGTCCTCTCGCGCGTCATCTACGGCGCCCGCGTGTCGCTCGAGGTCGGCATCTTCGGCACCGCGATCGCGGCCGTGCTCGGCACCGTGATGGGTCTGATCGCGGGCTTCTACCGCGGTTGGGCCGACACCCTGATCTCGCGCACGATCGACGTCTTCCTCGCCTTCCCGGTGCTCGTCCTCGGGCTCGGGATCGGCGCCGCTTGCGGCGTCCGTGGCTGCCTGAGCGGGATCATCCAGCCGGGCCTCGGAACGGTGATCTTCATCATCGTGCTGGCGAACTTCACCTACATCGCCCGCATCATCCGCGGGCAGGTGCTGTCGCTGCGAGAGAAGGAGTTCATCGAGGCCTCGCGGTCGCTGGGCGCATCCGACAACCGGATCCTGTTCAGGGAGATCCTGCCCAACCTGGTAGCGCCGCTGATCGTCTACTCGACGCTCTTGATCCCGACCAACATCCTGTTCGAGGCCGGGCTCTCGTTCCTCGGCGTCGGGATCAGGCCACCGCAGGCCAGCTGGGGGCAGATGATCTCCGACGCCTCCCCGATCTTCAACACCGCTTGGTGGTACATGGTCTTTCCCGGAGTAGCGCTGCTACTCACAGTGCTCGCGTTCAACCTGGTCGGCGACGGCCTGCTGGACGCGTTCAACCCACGTGGGGAATCGCGATGACCCTTCGCGGCTCCACGTTTCTCAGCAACACACATCACAGGAGGCAAACCTATGAGGGGTAGTCCACGCAGCCTGGCCGTATTTGCGGCCACTGGTTTGCTGGCCATCGGCGTCGCGGCATGCGGCAGCAGCAGCTCGAGTTCATCTGGGGGAGCTTCGAGTTCAAGCAGCAGCCTGCCGCAGATCCCGCTCAAGGCCGGCGAGAATCCCGTCGGCCAAGTGCTGACCGGCCCGACCAAGAAGACGGGCGGCACGCTGACCGTCTATTCGAGTGAGGACTTCATCCACTTCGACCCGGGCGAGGCCTACTTCTCGCTCGACTATTCGATCGTCTACGCGACGCAGAGGCCGCTGTTCTGGTACCTGCCGAACACGGAGAACGTGATCAGCCCGGACCTCGCGACCGAGATTCCGACTGTCGCCAACGGCGGCATCACCGACGGCGGCAAGACCGTCACCGTTCACATCCGTCAGGGCGTCTACTTCAGCCCGCCGGTCAACCGCGAGGTGACCTCAGCCGACGTCGCCTACGCGCTTGAGCGAGCCTCGAACCCCAACGTCGCCAACCCATACTTCGCTGGCTACCTGGGAGGCGCATCGCCGTCGCCGCTCGTCGGAACAACGTCGTCGAGCTACAAGGGCGGCCCGATCCCGGGCATCCAGACGCCGAACAAGTTCACGATCGTGTTCCACATGACGACGCCGGGCGCCACCTTCCTGATCCAGGCGCTCAGCATGCCGGTCTCGGCTCCGGTGCCGGAGAGCTTCGCCGGGCCGATGGACAAGCAGTCGCCGACGACCTACGGCAGCAAGTACATCGTCTCGAGCGGGCCGTACATGATCAAGAGTGACCCGAAGACCGGCGCGTTCGAGAACATCGGCTACCAGACCGGCAAGTCGCTGACCCTGGTCCGGAACCCGAACTGGAAGGCGAGCACCTCCGCGGCGCCGGCATACCTCAACAACATCAACGTCAACATCGGCGGCGATTCGACCGTGATCGGGCAGCAGGTGCTGAAGGGCTCTGACTCGGTCCAGCTCGACACGCCGACCCAGTCGAACGTCAAGCTGGCCTACGAGTCGTATCCGTCGCAGATCACGTTCACCCCTGGCTCGGGTATGCACTACGTGACCCTCAACCAGGCACACGGCCCGTTCATGAACGAGAACCTGCGCCGGGCGTTCTACGCGAACCTCGACCGTGCCGGGATCATCAAGGTGATCGGCGGTTCGTTGGTCGCCTATCCGGGCACTCACTTCCTGTACCCGGGCGTCAACGGCTTCCAGCAGGCCGGCGGTTACGCCGGTCCGCAGGTTCCGTGGAACGAGAACATCAACGGGAGCCTGTCCGTGGCCGAGAAGTACATGAAGGCGGCCGGCTACAAGAGCGGCAAGTACACCGGCAACTACACGGTCCAGGTGGTCGGCACGAGCAACGGCAATGACCCCGCCGTCACGCAGCTGACCAACACCGACCTGACGCAGTTGGGCTTCAAGACCCACGTCAGCCTGGTGGACCAGTCAGTCATGTACTCGAAGTACTGCGGTGTTCCCAAGCAGGAGATCGATGTCTGCCCGACTGGCGGTTGGATCCGTGACTTTGCCGATCCGTTGACGGTGCTGTGGGTGCCGTTCTACGGTCCGAACATCGTCCCGACCAACAACTCCAACTCGGGCCAGGTCAACAACCCGCAGCTCAACGCCGCGATGAAGTCGGCGTCGCTGATCGTCAATCCGACTGCTCGCGCGCAGGCTTGGGCGAACGTCGACAAGCTGATCGTCAACCAGGCGGACGCGGTGCCGGAGGACTTCGACAACCAGCCCAACATCAGGTCCGCGGACGTGCTGGGCGTCAACGACCTGTGGAACGAGGGGAGCTGGGACTTCGCCTTCACCTCCCTGAAGAACCCGTAAGCAGTGATGGGCCCCGCCGCGTCGAGCGGCGGGGCCCGCTCTTTAATCGACTGATTCGGAACCTAATGGCTGCCTACATCGTCCGTCGCGTTCTGTGGGGCATCGTGCTGATCATGCTGGTCAGCGCGCTCACGTTCCTGCTGTTCAACGTGCTGCCAGGGGCAAATCCAGCGCAGCTGCGTGCGGGCCGCGACGCGAGTCCGATAATCATCGCCCACATCACCAAGGAACTGGGGCTCGACAAGCCGGTCTACACCCAGTTCTACGACTACATGAAGGGGATCATCCTCCACTTCAACTTCGGCTACAGCTATTACACCGAGGAGCCGGTCCTGCCGCTGATCATGAACCGGCTGCCGGCGACCCTGTCGCTGACCGTCGGCGCGGCGGTCCTGTGGATGCTGGCCGGGATCCCGATCGGGATCCTCGCGGCGCTCAAGCGCGGCACGCTGATCGACCGCGGCGCGATGGGGATCGCGCTCGTGTTCGTCTCGATGCCGGTCTTCTGGTTCGGGCTCGTGATGTTGTTCCTGTTCGCCGACGACATCGGCAGGTTCCCGATCTTCCCCGGCGCCGGTTCCTACGTCGGGCTGACGACCAACCCGGTCGACTGGTTCACGTCGCTGATCATGCCCTGGATCGTCCTCGCGGGGACCTCGGCGGCGATCTATTCGAGACTGCTGCGGGGCAGCCTGATCGAGACGATGGGCGAGGACTACATCCGCACTGCGCGCGCCAAGGGCCTACCCGAGCGGCGCGTGGTCTGGCGTCACGGCGTGCGTTCGGCGATCACCCCGGTGGTGACGATCTTCGGCCTCGACGTCGGCACGCTGCTCGGCGGTGCCGTCATCACGGAGACCGTGTTCGACATCCCCGGGATCGGCCGCCTGAATTACACTGCGATAATTCATTCGGACTTTCCGATCGTGCAGGGGACGGTGCTGCTGGCGGCATTCTTCATCATCTTCGCCAACATA
>JBKQJQ010000179.1:0-2949 GCA_052147875.1 Solirubrobacteraceae bacterium
GTTGCCGCGGGCGTGGCTCCATAGGGATGGATCGCCACCTCGTCGATCGGCTTGCCCTCGAACGCCTTCAACAGCCGCGGCAGCGAGCTCATCGTCCACGCCAGGCCGCCGGTCACCACCCGCGCGCCGCGGTTGACGCGATGCACGGCCGTTCGAACCGCCTCATACATCCGCGCGTAATCCTGGAGGTCGATCTGCGGGCCCCAGTCATGCGTGTTATCGGGCTCGTTCCAGAGCTCGACGGTGTTGACGGGCAGGTAGGGCAGGCCTGTATGCGTCGCCCAGAATGAGCCGTGCGCGCCATAACGCTTCATGAATGCCGACGCGTAGACGGCGAAGTTCGCGTTATTGGCAGGCGGGAGCGGTGTGCGAACCGTCCCGCTCTTGAGATGCAGCACGTTCGACCGGTGTGCCTCGGCCCACTTGGGCGTGAACTCCAGCGTCGGCTCCCAGCGCAGGTGGGCCTGTGCCATCTCGCCAACGATCAGGTCGTCGTAGGACCAGTCGAACTGATGGCGTCCGCGAACGGGAGCGTGGGGTTCAGTGTGTGCCCAGTCAGAGTCGGCGCGTCCAACCCGGCCGCCGGCCGCGTAAAGCGCGTTCAGCGATTGCAGCACCTTCGCCTGCGACCACATCCCCCAGACCTGGTAGGAGAAATCGCCGCCCACCTGGGCGCCGAATGTAGTCGCATTTGCAGTGGCCGGGAGTGCCAGCGCGAACGCGAGCAGCAGCAATGACAGGCAGCGTCTCATGAGCCTCACAGTGATCGGGGTCGGGAGTTAACAACCGCGGGACTGGCGCCGAGTTGCGGCGCGCGGCCCGGTTGCGAGGGCGCGGCCACTTACCTTCAGGGCACTGCGCCTCGGGACCTTAATTGATATCGGCTTCGCCTGCAGGCGCCTTGAGGACCGGCCTTTGCAGCCTGGAGGTTGCTGGGCATAGTCACGTATATAGGGCCGTGGAGGAGCTGATCCCCGTGCACGACACCAACGACCTTGACAATCCGGCCTACGCGGCCCTGACGAGCGTCCATTCGCGCCTCGCGCAGCGAAACGGCGGCGCGCTCCGGTACGTCCCGGGCACCGTCCGCTTCCTGGGCCTGCCCTCGTCGCCGTCGCCCGCCGACTGGCGAGACGCCGCCGGACTGGTGGAGCCGGACGGGCGATTGGCGATCATCCGTGCCCGCTGCGAGCCGCCCGAGGGCTGGAGGATCATCCGCAAGTTCGATGTCGTGCAGATGCTGGAACACGACGTCACGGGGTCCGGGCACCCCGGCGCCGTGTCGCTTCGCCCGGCCGACGTTCCGGAGATGCTGGAACTCGTGCGCCTGACCAATCCGGGGCCGTTCGACGAACGCACGGTCGAGCTCGGCGACTACGTCGGCATTCGGGACGCCGGCGCGCTCGTGGCGATGGCTGGCGAGCGGCTGCGATTCACCGGCTGGACCGAGATCAGCGCGGTTTGCACGGCACCGGGACATCGCGGTCACGGCCTGGCCTCGCAGCTTGTCGCAACCCTCGTCGCCGGCATCCACCGACGTCACGACCGGGCGTTGCTGCACGTCGTGACTGTCAACACCGACGCAATCCGGCTTTACGAACGGCTTGGGTTCCGTGTCCGCGGCCGGCTCACGATCGCGCTCATCGCTCCCGGGCGGGAGTAGCCTGGGCCGACCGGTGTCCGAGCATTCGACCTACTTTCGCCCGGACGGCCTGCCGGGCGTCGAGGCGCTGCACGCGCGGTTCGTGCGCCACGCCTACTCGCCCCACTCACATCCGACCTGGACGGTGGCGGTCGTCCACCATGGCGCCGCGCGCTTCGAGCTCGACGCGACCCAACAGCGCGCCGGGCGCGGGGAGCTGTTCGTGCTCGAACCCGAGACCGTTCACACCGGCATGGCGGCGGTGCCCGAGGGCTGGGCGTACAAGGTCCTGTATCTCGATCCGACCTTGCTGGACGACTGGGCGGAGCGCGATGCACCGGCTCCCCGAGCCGCACGCTGGGTTGTGTTCCGGGATCCCGCGCTGCGCGACTCGCTTCTGCGCATGCACGCCCTCCTTGCTTGCGGCGATGGCGGCCTCGAGCTCGACGAGTCGGTCGCAGGTGCGATCGAGGCACTCCGGCCGCATCTGCGTCCAGGGCTGCCGGCGGTCCGCCACCGGGCCGAGCACGCGGCGGTGCGGCGAGCGCGCGCATACCTGAACGAGCACTGGGACCAGCGCGTGCCGTTGGCCGAGCTGTCGGCGGCGGCCGGTCTGACGCGCTTCGAGCTCGTGCGGCGCTTTCGTCACCAGACCGGCCTGACGCCGCACGCGTTCCAGACCAATCTTCGGATCGCGCGTGCGCGAGCGATGCTGAGCCGTGGCGAGCCGATCGCGCGGGTCGCGGCGGCGTGTGGATTCGCCGACCAGCCGCACCTGACGCGCACCTTCAGACGCGCGGTCGGGGTCACCCCAGGCCGGTTCGCGGCCACTTAGTCGCAAGATTGTTCAAGACCGCCGTCGGCCGCCCAGGCATCCTTCGAGCATGGCGGTCACGGACTTCGACACGAAGGTCGCGGTCGTCGCTCGCGACGATCTGGTCGGCTGGCAGCGGCTCAATGTGTGTGCGTTCCTGGTCAGCGGTGTGACCGCGGCGGCCGGCTCGGAGGTAATCGGCGAGCCGTACCTCGACGCGGACGGCAACCACTACCTGCCGCTGCTGGTGCAACCAGTGCTCGTGTTCGAAGCCTCCGCCGAGAAGCTGCGGACCGTGCGCGAGCGCGCCGAGCGCCGCCAGGTCCCGATCGCGCTCTACACGATGGAGATGTTCTCGACCGGCCACGACGCCGCCAACCGCGCCGCGGTTCGTGCGGTCGCAGCCGCGGATCTGGACCTGGTCGGGGTCGCGCTGCGCGCGCCGCACCGGGACGCGGATGCGATCCTGCGCGGCCTCCGCCGCCACCCGTAG
>JBKQJQ010000180.1:0-2631 GCA_052147875.1 Solirubrobacteraceae bacterium
TCGCTGGCCTCCACGCGCGCAACCTATATCAGCGCCGGGCGCGCGTGACAAACTCCTGCCCGTGAGCGAGTCAGGTGCCCGATCCGCGCCGTCAGGTCCGTGATCTTGCCGTTCGCATCCCTGACGGCCACGGTCAGCAGGACGCTTTTGGTCCGGCGGCGGCGGATCCGGCGCTCAAGCGCCGCGCTCTCGTTGATCCCCTTCGAGGACACGTTGAGAGTCACGCCGGCTGCCGCCTGGCGCAGAGTGACGACGAGCAGGCCGCGCTTGAGCACGACCGACTTCGGCCTCGCGCCGCCGATCGTCACCCCCTCGAGCCGCAGCCTGTCGTGGACGCGACGCCTGACGAACTTCAGGCCGCCAGGCAAAGCAACCGCAAACGCCGCCAGCCTCGGAGCGTGCATGCCGGCCGTGAGCAGCAAGCCGAGCGTTGGCTTGCCGCGGGACAGACCCGACAGTGCGGCATCGAGCTTCGGCCGTCCCACCTTCGTGGTGGATTGCGGCCCGGAGCTGCCCTGGCCCGGCGGCGGCGCGCAGGTCGCAGCGTTGTAGTTCGAGATCCGAAATGCCGCCGGGACGGTCACCGTGCGGTCGCCGTTCTGGTCTGTCAGCGTGCTGCTGGCGGTGCCGCTCGACGCGTTGCAGGTGGTCGCGAACACGGCGTCGGGACCGCCGGCGAGCGCCACCTTGAGGTCGGTCAGCGGTATGTCGGGCAGCTGCCTGAAGGTCGTCGTGTTGGTCGCGAGGTCGACGGCTCCGTTGAGCGTCAGCGCGAACGGCGCCGGGAATGCGATCGTGATCGCCGGCGACGTGAACGTCCCAGTGAAAATATCACTCCCAACCCGGCTATTACGCTGCCGACTGACCGATTCACCACTGCCTCCTGTCGTGTTTGACAGTAGACAGAATCCTAGTGCTCTGGCGCTCCAGGTTCCAGAGCAAAGCTCGAGCGGGGCGCGGCGCTCAGGAGTTCTTGATCACGATTCCTTCGATGATGTTCGCGACCCGCTCGGTGGCGTCGATCGCCGCCTCGAGGCGCTCGAACAGATCCTTCCATCGGATCACGACCATTGGGTCGATGCCCCCGTCGAACAGCGAAGCCACCGCTTCGCGCGTGATCCGGTCGCCCTCGTTCTCGAGTCGATTGATCTCGACCGTGTAGCGGGAGATGTCCTGGAAGCCTCGCAGCCGCGGGATCGCCTCGGCGATCTGACCCGCCGCCTGCTTGAGCACCGCCGCGAGCCGGATCGCCTGGTCCATCGGCGCCTCGATCTTGTAGAGCCCGAGGTAGTCGGCGACCTCCTCGGTGTAGTCGACGATGTCGTCGAGCGCCGACGCCAGCGCCAGGATGTCCTCACGATCGATCGGCGTCACGAACGTGTGGTTGAGGCGATCGATGATGTCGTGCGTGATCCGATCGCCCTCGTGCTCGCAATCAAGGATGTCGCGTGCCAGATGCTTGTCCTCCGGATAGTCGGACAGCATCGTGTCTAGCAGCGACGCGGCGCGCAGCATGTTCTGCCCGGACTCCTCGAACAGCTCAAAGTAGATCCGATCGCGTGGGGCGAACACGTGCGCAAAGCGCGGCATACCGCCGGATCCTAGATTAATGCTCCGGCCCTGGCATGCGGCGGGCCTATCAGAGCTGCGCCCTGAACTCGATCAGCTGCTCATCGTCGATCGAGTAGCAGTGCTCTGGCCCGGGGAATGTCCTTGCTCTGACCTCGGATGCGTACTCGGCAACGCCGGCGACCATCTGTGCCTTGATCTCTCCGAACCGCTTCGCGAACCGGGGCGCGTGGCCGTCGTAGATCCCGAGCAGGTCGTGGAACACGAGCACCTGACCGTCGGCTGCCGGACCGGCGCCGATCCCGATCACCGGGATCTCGAGCCGCGGCATCAGCTCCTCGGTGACGGCCGCCGGGATCGCCTCGAACACGATCGAGAAACAGCCGGCCTCCTGGAGGGCGAGCGCGTCGCGCGCCACCTGCACCGCCTGATTGGCGGTCCGTCCCTGCGCGCGGTAGCCGCCGAGCGCAGTCGCGGTCTGGGGCGTCAGGCCGACATGGCCCATGACCGGAATGCCGGAGTCGACAATCGCGCGCGCACGTTGGACGCTCGTGCCTCCGCGCTCGAGCTTGACGGCTTCACAGCCGGCCTCCTTGATGAACCGCTGCGCGGTCTCGATCGCGTGCGTGTCGGAGGCCTCGTAGGAGCCGAACGGGAGGTCGCCGATCAGCAGCGGCGTGTCCAGGCCACGGCGGACCGCCGCCGCCAGCATCAGCATTTCGTCGGTCGAGACGGGGACCGTCGACGGGTACCCGAGCACCGTCATTGCGCCCGAGTCGCCGACCAGCACCAGATCGACGCCGGCGGCCTGGGCCACCTGAGCCGACGGGTAGTCATACGCCGTGACCATCACGATCGCCTCGCCGAGGCGCTTCTTTTCCGCCAGGCGCGGCAGGGTCATCGGGAGCGGTCCGTCGAGATCGTGCGGTACGGCCACGCGGGGGGTTGCAGACATGGTTCAGCCTCCTCTACGCCGAGGTTGGCGCCCCGAGCAGGGTCGCCACCTCGTTGTCGATGGTGCGGATCTGGTTGTGCGCATCGACGTCGACGACGCGCGGGTAG
>JBKQJQ010000181.1:0-4203 GCA_052147875.1 Solirubrobacteraceae bacterium
AGCTGTCTGCGCATCGATCCGAATCGTCGCGTCCAACGCCTTCCGGGAGATCAGTGCTCGGCACCATCCCGGCTGGGAGAGATACTGAAATCGGTAGCGTGGAAATCGTCAGCGAGCACGCGCCGCCGCATTAGCTGCGGGCAGTACGCAGAGCTGAGGATCACATCCGTCGGAGCACGAAGATCCAGCCCACGAGCGCGTGGGCGACGCTGCGAGCGTCCGCATCAGCCCTCGCCGCCCGCCGAGGCGCACGATCGGTTTCGCCGTGCCATGGAACGCCACCACGCCACCACGACGATCGCGAGATACGCGCAATTGGCGACGAGCGGGGCTCGCGTCGGTTCCCGAGTCGGTCTTGCATTAGTCTCGGCGCGGGCCCGCGACCGAAGTGTCGGGATAGCCACCAGGGCGGCGAAATATTTGTGACTACGTCGTCGTCACCAAAGGCAGCGACAAGCTGACTCGCGCAAGCGATCGCCGTCCACCGGGTCAAGCCCTCGAGGTAGAGGCCTGCCTACGAGTGGTCGCCTTTCGGGCCGAGCTCGCCGGTCTGCATCCATGCAATACGGTCAGACAAAACGCTAACTGAAGGGACTGGGCGTCCCACGCGTACCCGCCGCATGCGCGGCGGGTGCACGTCATCCTGGGCCCGGGGTCGGGAAGACGGACTGCTGGTATCCGTGCGACCGGGCCACAGCAATGGCGTGACTCTGAGGCGTCAAGCGGCAGCGCCCATCAGTCGCGCTGCGAAGCGAGTGATCGGTCACGGGAGACCTTCTGCGGGTGCCACGATCGCCTCTGCCAACTTCGTGCGGTACGCGGCACCACGGAAGCTGGATGTCGCGCTCGTGGCCCTCGGTTGCCCAGCCGGAGTCGTTCTGCTCGGCGGCGGTGCGCAAGGCGGCGATCGCGACGTTCGTGGTGGCGCGGTCGTAGTTCAGTATTCGTGGACCTCGATCGCGGTGAGCGGGTCCGACGGCGCAGACGCCGGACGCTCAGCCTGGCTTGCGCAGGGCCGGCGCGAATGAGAGGATCGGGACGGAGGGCATATGGCACGGCGAGGCAGCGCCACGCAGGACCGGGACACCCGTTCGCCGTCAAAGCCGACGGGTACAGCTGAAGGGTGGACCTCATTGGTCGAGCGCGACAGCGAGCGCGCCCTGATCGACGGCGCACTGGAGGAGTCCGAGCGAGGCCACGGCCGGTTCGTGCTGCTCTACGGGCAGGCCGGGATAGGAAGATCGAGCTTGCTCCGCGCGACGGCGCTCGACGCCGAGGGCCGCGGCATCGCGGTCCTCGAGGCCGCTGGGAGTGAGCTCGAAAGGAGCTACAGCTTCGGCATCGTTCGGCAGTTGCTGGAGGCTCCGATTGCAGCTTTGGCCCCCGCCGAGCGACAATCGATGTTCAGTCGCGCAGGGCGTGCGGCCGAGTCGGCCCTCGGAATCGGGCCCTCGGAGGATGCTTCGACCGCCGGCTTTGACGAGATCGAGGCCGTCCATCGGCTGATCACCGGCCTCGCGGCGATGACGCCTTTGCTTGTCTGCGTCGACGACCTCCAGTGGTGCGATCGGCCGTCGCTCGATTTCCTTTGCTTTCTGGGCCACCGCACGACTCAGATGCCGGTCACGATCATCGCCGCATGGCGACGCGGTGAACCGGGAGTGCGGGCGGGACGGCTTCAGGCGCTGGCGGGCAAACCCGACACGCTCTTTCTCACCCTCGCCCCACTCAGCCACGACGGTGTGCGCGCCGTGCTCAAACATGAGACCGGGACCGACCCCGACGACGCGGCCGTCGACGTGATTCAGGCACAGACCGGCGGCCAGCCGTACCTCGTCAGCGAGCTCGTCGCGGGCTTACGATTGCGCCACGTGTCGATGACGGAGGGCTGCGTCGGCGCCGCCATCGAGGCCGTGACGCCGGAATCGGTGCGTCGCAACGTCGTCGCCCGCCTAGGACGCCATCCGGAGACGGTTCAGCGATTCGCGCAGGCGGTGGCGGTGCTAGGCGATGCTTCGCTAGCCGAGGCCGCTGAGCTGGTCGCGATCGACCACGACATGGCGCGTGGGATCGCCGATCGCCTCGTGCGCGCAGGCATCCTGCGCGATGACCCGAAGATTGCCTACGCGCAACGCCTTGTGCGAGCGGCCGTGTACGACGGGCTCTCCTCGCTCGAGCGCGGTGAGCTGCACCAACGGGCTGCGTCGCTGCTTTGCACCGCTGCCCCAGGGTCAGATCCGCCCGATCTGGAACGCGTGGCGCATCATCTGCTCCGCAGCGACCCCGTCGGAGATGGACGCTTCGGAGAGGTGTTGTGCGAGGTCGCGCTCCACGCCATCGGCGCAGGAGCGCTCGCCGACGCACGACGGCTTCTGGTACGCGCGCTGTGTGAGATTGACGACGCGGCCGCTCGGCGCGAAGTGCTCGTTCGGCTCGCCCAGCTCGAGCTGCGGCTAGGGAGCTGCCCGCTGGCGCTCGATCACGCCTCGGAGGCGCTGTCGCTGGCGTCCACCCCTTCCGCGCGCGTCGATGCAAGCCTTGCTTGCGCACAGGCCCTGGCCGTCACGAAAAGCACGGCCGCAGCCCTGGAGGTCTTGGACAGCGAAATCCCGCGTCTCGACGCGAGTGACACCGACCTGGAGCTAAGGCTGCGAGCGGCCGCCGCTACCTTGCGGGTCTGCGGCAATGTCCCACCAGGGCCGTTGCCGGATGCGACCGCGGGCACCCAGAGCCTGGCCGGCGACATGGCGGCTGAGCGCGAGATTCTCGCCGCCTGGGCGTCCGACATGGTCCTGGTAGGCTCCGGCAGCGCGGGACGCGTCGCCGACCTGTGCGCTCGGGCTCTCGCGGACACGGCGGGGCCTCAAGACGAAGACGTCGCTGCCGACTATCTCGCTGGTCGGGCGGCGCTGCTTGCAGACGCGGGTGAATTGATTGAGCCCGTGCTCACGAGTGGCTCCCAGCAGCGGACTGGCGGCGTGGATGATCGGGTCCTCTCGGGGCTGGCGCTTCGGGCGCAATGGGACCTCTGGCGAGGCGAGTTATCCGACGCAGAGGTTGACGCGCACGCAGCGCTTGCCGTTGTTAACCAGCTTCCACCGACCGCGCTCCGACGCTGCCTGCGTTCCGATCTTCTGGCAGCGGCGGTCGCGATCGGGATCGAACGGTCGGGCCATCACGAGGCCGAACAGGCTCTCGTGCAGCTGAGCGAGGTCGATGATCCGCCGAGCCTTGCCGTCGGCTCTTTGCGGGTTGCCCTCGCGCTCGCGCGGTCCGAGCCAGTCATGGCGGTCGAGCTCGCCGGCGAAGTCGACGGACAGCCGATCGGGATCGCCGCCCCGGGACTCTCTTGGCGCCCGTGGGCGGCGCTCGCTCATCACGCCGCGGGCGACACTCCCGGCGCGCTCGAGCTGGCCGCCATGCACCTCGAGCACGCCCGCCGGTGGGGTGCGCCGTCGTTGCTCGGTCGTGCGCTCGTCGTCCGCGGGATCGTCGATCCAGGAGCGGAACGGCTGGAGTTCATGGGCGATGCGGTTGCGGTTCTCGAGCGCACCTCGGCCAGGCTGGAGCTGGCGCGGGCGACGATCGAGCTTGGGGCTGCGCTTCGCCGTTCCCGCCGCCGACGCGAATCTCGGGATCAGCTCGTACGCGGTGCGGACCTCGCCCATCGTTGTGGTGCAGACGCGCTGGCGGCACGAGCACGCGCGGAGCTGCTCGCGGTGGGCGCCCGGCCACGCCGCGCCGCCTTCAGTGGAATCGAGTCGCTGACAGAAAGCGAGCATCGAGTCGCGCGGCTTGCAGCCGCCGGCATGACCAACCGCGAGATCGCGTGCGAGCTGACGGTGAGCACGAAGACGGTGTCGGGGCAGCTCAGCGCGGTGTACCGCAAGCTCGACGTCCACGACCGCGCCGCGCTCGCCACAACGATGGCCGAGGCGGCCGACGGCGATCGGCCGATCTCAACTCCCGAGCTGCAGGCGAGGTGATCAACTCGCCCCAGACACTGCCAGCCGCCGTCGCGATGCCCGTCCGCGGAACATGCGTCGATCGCTTCACGGTCCTTGCTCAGGTGTCTGCCGGGCGGCACGCGAGCGTGCTGGAGGCGCGCGAGGGCGACGGGTCTTTCGTCGCGCTCAAGGTCGCGACGACCGGGCTCGGAGCGCAACTCGTCGCCCGCGACGGACGCATGCTCGATGCGCTCGG
>JBKQJQ010000182.1:0-7897 GCA_052147875.1 Solirubrobacteraceae bacterium
GCCGCGGCGCAGGCGGGCCACGACGCGACCAAACTGCAGCTGGCGATCAACACGCACGCGTTCGTGGGCGAGACCTCGCAGGCCGCCGACAGCGCCTTCGCCCACCCGTACCTGGCGATGATGAACCGGATCGGGAGCGAGCGTGGCTGGCCGCCGTCGGGCAGGCCCGAGTACGAGGCGCTGCGCTCGCCGCGCGGCGCGGTCGCCGCCGGTTCGCCGGAGCAGGTCGCCGAGAAGATCCTGTTCGAGCACGAGCTCTTCGGCAATACGCGCTACATCGGGCAGATGAGCGTCGGCGCTGTCAAGCACGCGGACGTGCTGCGCTCGATGGAGCTGTTCGGGACCGAGGTCGCGCCGGTCGTGCGCGCCGAAGTTGCCCGCCGCGAGCCCCAGCCGGCAGCTACCGCCTGACGAGCCGCTCGTAGAGCGCAAGCGTCTGCGACGCGGCCGCGTCCCACGAATACGCGCCCTGTGCGGCCGCCAGCGCTGCCGCACCGAGCCGCTTCCGGGCAACTTGATCATTGATCAACGATCGCAGCGTTTCGCGAAGAGCGGCCGGGTCGTCGGGGGGTACCACCTCGACTGCGTCGAGCTCGCCCAGACCACCTACGTCGCTGACAACCGTCGCGCGGCCGAACGCGAGCGCGGTCGCCAGCACGCCGGAGAAGTCGAGCCGCTCCGTGCGCTTGTAGGGGAGCACGACGACGTCCGCGCGTCGGAAGTAGGCCGGCAGCTCTGCGTCCGAGACGTAGCGCGCAATCAATCGCACGCTCGTACCAGACAGATCAGGCAGTGGCATCCGCGGCCGGCCGACGACCCACAGCTCGGCGCCGGTCACGCCCCGCCACGCGTCGAGCAGCACGTCAAGCCCCTTGTAGGGTCGGATCAGGCCGAAGAACAGGACCACCGGACCCTCGACCGCGGCCAGCTCGCTTGGGAGCGGCGTGCCCTCCATACGGGCGAGGTGCGAGAAGGCGCCGTGGTGGATCACGTGCACTCGCGCCGCGTCGACACCAAGCCGATCGACCAACTGCGAGCGGCCGTACCGCGAGTGCACAACGAGCGCGTCGACACGGTCGTACAGCCGCCGCTGGGCGTGCGCCTGCCGAGGGCGCGGCTCGCGCGGCAACAGGTCGTGCGCAGTGAGCACCAGCGGGCGGCCGCGCGGCAGCAGGCGGACGTCGAGCCACTGCATCGCGAGCCACTGGAAATGGACCACGTCGGCAGACGGGCGATAAGCGAGCATGTCCGGCACGTGCTCGACCGCCTTGCTTGCGCGCCGCAGGCGCGAACCCGGAACACCGACCGCTCGCCGATAGAAGTGCTCGTCGACGCGGTAACCGTCCGCCACCGGCACCGCCCCATACGCAAACGAGCTCGTCACCAGCGAAACATCGGCTCCAGCCCGCGCGAGCGCCGCACACAGCGCGTGGTCATACGGCGGCGTATACGCCGACGGGTCGACGACGTCGACGCGCATCAGCTGTCCTCTAGCGCACGGCCGGCGAGCGCCGCCAGTCGCCGCGCGACCCGCTGGGCCTGACCGCCGCCGAGCGGGTGGACGCGAGCCTCCGGGTCGCGACCTAGGCGCAGCACCGCCGGCGCGAGGGCCGCCAGCTTCGGGTCGCCCGGGGGGCGGCCGGCGAAGTCAAACCCGCTTCGGACCGGATGGCGCAAAGCGAGCCGCATCACCGCCACGAAGCGAGACGCGGCGCCGTCGTCCTCGAGATAGTCGATCGTCAGCTCGCGCGCGACCCGCTGATCGAACGCCTCCGGCCGCGCGATCGCTTCGACCCGTGCGCCGGCGAGCGTGCGCGCGAAATCCGTCAGCGGATCGCCGCGCGCCGGAAAGTGCTCAGCGACCAGCACGACCCGAACCGGGGCACGCGCGTCGCGCCGGGGCCTGTTAGACAGCGCCAGCCCGGCCAGCTCCTCGACCCCGAGCAGTGCATCGAGCGCCAGAAAGCGCCCGCGGTCGCGGCGGCGCACCGCGATCGCCGGGAGCGGGCGCGACCGCGGCGGCGCGACCGCACGATTACGTCGCAGCAGCCGCGTCCCCGCACGGCGCAGCGCCGGCTCGGGCTTGAAGTCCTCGTAACGGCGGCCGAGCCAGGCCCGCCCCGCCGCGTAGCCTCGCCACTGGTGCCGTAGCGCTTCGATGCTGGTCCGGTACTCGTGCTCCACACGCGCTCGCGGCCGCGCCTCAAGGCGCCAGCCGGCGCGCTGCAGGCGCCAGCTGAAATCGGTGTCCTCGGCCGCGCGTACGCCCTCGAAAAAGCCGCCGACCTGCTCAAACGCGACATGGCGCACGAGCAGGTTGGCCGCCACCGCTCGCGGCATGTACGGGTGCGAGAGGTGCGCGCCCTGGCGCAGGAAGCTGCGCGTGGCACCGTAGCGCGACGCGAGCGAGACGCCGTCGGCCGACGCGACCACCTCACCCGCCAGCGCGCCGACGTCGGGATCGATCGGGTCGGCGAAATAGCGCTCGATCAGCCCGGGCTCGGGCCGGCAGTCGGAGTCCAGGAACAGTACCCACTCGCGCGAGGCATGCTCGGCGCCGACGTTGCGTGCGTGCGACGGCGAGTGCTCGGCGGCGGCGAGCACGATCCGGACGCCACGGCGCTCTGGAACGACGCCGGAGTTGTCGGCCACGATCAGCTCGTCTTCGGGCGTCGCGCCAAGGCCGGTCAGCGCCTCGAGCGCACGCTCGGCATCGGCACGCGAGCCGGCGAACGGCATCACGACGCTGACCGACGGACGGGTCACGACTCGTTTCCAGCGGGGGGCGGGTAGCCACGGCGCGCCCGCTCGTATAGAGCTCGCAGCTGGCGGAGCTCGGCCGGATGCGCGAAGCCGGTCGCCAGCAGCACCGGTGGGATCGCGAGCGCAACCAGCAGGCGCGTCAGCAACCCGAAAGCGCCGTGGGTTGGCAAGACCAAATCACCGGCGGCCGCAAGGCCGCCCATAACCAAAACCAGATGCGCCAGCCGCCGCCATTCGAACTGGACCCGGAACGCGTGCCGCGTCAGGAAGTACATGACCGCCAACATGACCACATATGCCCCACACAAAGCAATCCCGGCGCCCGCAATCCCAAGCGGCGGAACGAGCAGCAGGATCAGCACGACGTTCGCGACCAGGCCCGCGACCGCGGCCGGGAAGTTGCGCGTCGTGACCTTGGCCCGGCCGGCGATCACCAGGAACACGACCCACAGGCCGTACATCGCCCACCCGAGCGACACCCACGGGAGCGCCTTGTAGGCGTCGAAGTAGGCCGGCGCCGTCAGCAGCCGCAGCACCCACCTGCCGAGCAGCGTCAGCCCGGCGACCACCCAGCCGGAGATGCACAGGTAGTAGGTGGTGACCAGGCCGTACAGGCGCGAGGCCTCGGCGTCGTCGGTGACCGAGTATGCGAGCGGCGGCCACGCATACTGAAACGCCCGCACGATGAACGCGACCGCGCCTGCGAGCTTGACCGCAATCGAGTAAAGGCCCGCAAGCGTCGGGCTGCGGTCGTGATAAATGTAGTAGCGGTCGACGATGCTGAGCGCGTAGACCGACGCCTCGGCCGGCACGGTTGGAAGGCCGAAGCGCAGCAGCTCCGACATCGGCTCCACGCGTCCCCGGCGGGGCATCAGACGGTGGCGCGAGATGAACCACAGCGCCAGCAGCACGACCGTCGAGGCACCGTAGTTGCCCAGCAGCAAGCCGCGGGCGCCGTCGTGCAGACCGACGACCAGCACGACCGAGGCCGCGATCGTAAGAAACACGTTGGTCAGCGAAGCGATCGCGTACAGGCGCAGGCGCTCGTCGACGCGCAGCACCGCGTAGGCGAGCTCGAGGTTGGTGAACGACCACAGCCCGAGGACCGCGACCAGGAACGTCGTCGGGTCGCTGTGGCTGAGCACGATCTTGCTGAGCGGCGTCGCGAACGCCGCCAGCACCGCGCAGCTGATCGTGGTCGCGATCAGCAGAAACATCGTCGTGCGCCGGACCAGCGCGTCGCGTCGCTCACGGTCCTGGTCGGAGAAGTAGAAGCGCAGGAACGACTCGATCATCCCGAACCGCACCACGATGCTGATGAAGATCACGCCGTTGGCCAGCAGCTCGACGACCCCGTAACCAGCCGGGCTGATGTAGCGCGTGTAGACCGGCAGCAGCAGGACGGCGATGAACTTCGAGACCAAGTCGGCGACCTGGTAGGCGGCCAACGAGGAGACGAGCCGCTTGAGGTAGCCGATCATGCCGGGCCAAACGGTACGGGGCGGGCCGGTGCGACAATGCCGCGATGCGGATCGCGGTGATCGGAGCGTCCGGATGGCTGGGAGGTGCGATCGCCCGCGAGGCGCTCGCGCGTGGCCACGAGGTGACCGCGATCGGGCGCCAGCGCGACAAGCTTGGCGGCGTGCGGGGCGCGACGGTCGTGGTCGCCGACGCCACCGATGCCGACGAGCTTGCGCCGGTGATCGCTGGGCACGACGTGGTCGTCTCGGCGGTCACCGACCGCAGCAGCCCGGACCGCAGCATCATCCCGACGGTCGCCGCGGCGCTGATCGAGGCCGTGCCGCAGGCGGGCGTCGCGCGACTCGCGGTGATGGGAGGGGGCGGCAGCCTGCTGGCGCCGGACGGCCGGCGGATCGTCGACCAGGACGGTTTCCCTGAGCAGTACATGACCGAGGCGCTGGCCCAGAGCGAGGCGCTCGAGTTGCTGCGCGCGGCGCCCGAGTCGCTCGACTGGACCTACCTGAGCCCGCCGCCGCACTCGCTGGTCGCGGGTGACAAGTCCGGCGGCTACAAGGTGCGCGGCGACGATCTGCCGGTGGTCGACGACCGGGGCGAGAGCATGATCACCTCGGGCGACCTGGCATCGGCGATGGTCGACGAGCTCGAGCAGCCGCAGTTCTCGCGGCGACGGTTCACCGCCGCGTACGCCTAGTGTCCTGATTCAGAAATTCGGCGACACCGAGAGGCGTCGCTGGTGGATGACTGGCGAGGACGCAGGAGGCGACGCGCAGCAGCGCTGCGCGAGCCGACGAGGACGACGCCAGGCGCCGCCAGAGGCGGCTCGAATGGCGTCCAATTTCTGACTCAGGGCACTAGCTCGTGACCGTGATCTCGGCGTGCGGCGCCGAGCCAGGCACCGGCGGTAGCGTGGCCGGGAACGTGCCGGTGTTGCACGCCTTGTCGGTCACGACCAGCCCGACCAGGTACGTCCCGGGCGTCGCGGGCTTGCCGCTGATCTCGCCGTTCCAGGTGCTGTGACCGGCGAGCGACGTGGCCGCGTAGCTCTTGACCAGCTGAGAGCCCCCGGCTGAGACCCGGTAGAGGCGGATCTGCGGACGTTCCCCCTCGTTGCCCGAGTATCGGATCGTGACGGTCGAACCCGAACCGGAGACGATCGAGGACGGCGAGACGCTTGTGACCGCCGGTGCCGGAGGCTTGGTGATCACCATCACCGGTTCTAGATCGCCGGTGTCCGGGTTTGCGATCTCGACCTCGCGGCCCTGGTGGACCAGCACGACGCGGATGTAGTAGTTGCCATCGGGCGCGATCGAGCCATTGTCCTCGCGGCCGTTCCAGACGAACAGGTGGCGCTTCTTGAGCCCCATGTGGACGCCGGACCCGGGCAGCTCGCGGATCGGATCCAATTCGGAGTCGAGGATGAACACGTCGACGTTGTCGGCGTGTCCCTGGAGGTAGAACGAGATGCTCATCCGCTTGAAGTTGACCGGAACGAGCTCGCCCTTGGGGCTGCGCCGCACGCAGACCCTCCCGTCGACGGGGTTGATCGCCGACGGATACGGCGCCGGAAAGCCGTTGATCAGTGGGGTCGTGACCTTCAGGTGCTGGACGACGAAGAACGCGCCGATCGTCGCGATCGCGAGCGCGATGAACGCCGCGAACGGCCACCTGCTCACGGCCGCACCACCCGGACGTCCGTCGCGGCCCGACGCGGGTTCATAGCGGCACCACCGCGACGTTGGGGACGTCGAACGTGTGGAACGCGTCGAGCCCTCGAGGATCCGACAGGCAGAGCATCACCCGGATGCTGCCGCCGTGGCAGACCGCCAGCGCGGGCAGCTCGCCGCCGGCGTGGATCTCAGTCAGGCACGCCAGCACGCGCTGCTGCTGTTCGAGCAGCGACTCGCCGCCCGGGAATCGCCACTGCGCACCGGCGCGGCGCCACGCGGCGTACAGCTCAGGCTCGTCGCGCTCGATGTCGATGAACCGCGAGCCCTCCCAGCGGCCACGGTTGGCCTCACGCAGTCGCGGATCGAGCCGCGGTTCGAGCCCCACCCTGGCGCCCACGATCTCAGCGGTCTCGCGCGCGCGGCTCAGATCCGACGACCACAGCGAGGCGTACGGATCGCCGGCCGCCAGCAGCTCGGCGAGCGCCGCCGCCTGCGTGCGACCGAGGTCGTTGAGCGGCGTGTCCGTGAAGCCCTGGACTCGGATCGGCTCGATGTTGTCGTTCGTCTCCCCGTGGCGAGCGAGCACGACGCCGTCGAGCGGTCGTGCGCTCACGGATCGAGGTCGAGGACCGCCGTGTCCGACCGCAGGCCGACGCGCATCGTCTCGAGCGACAGGACTTCCTCGGGAATGATGTTCCCGAGGTTGACGTCGGGACCGAAGCGGCGGATGAACCACACCTGCTGATCCTTGCGCGGCGCCTCGAACAGGATCTTCTCCGGGGGCACGGCGTGCACGATCTCGTCGATCAGCCCCATCCGCACCTCGCCGTCGTGACGGAAGATGCCGACGCTGCCGCTCTCGCGTGCCTCGGCTATCACCTTCCAGGCGCCGGCGTCGAGCTCGGACTGGATCTGCTCGACCCAGCGGAACGGAGCCATGATCCGCGTGTTGTCCTTGGAGCCGACCTCGGACATCACCGTGAACTCCCCGGCCAGGCGCTGGATCAGCTCGAGCTTGCGGTCGTGCTCGATCGTGATCGTCCCGTCGGACACCTCGATGTGCACGAGCCCGAGCTCGTGCAGCCAGCCGATCAGGGCATCAAGCCGCTCTTGGGCGATCGCCAGCTCGGTCAGCGTGCCGCCGAACATCACCGGGATTCCGTGCTCGCGGTAGCGGTCGAGCTTCGCCTTCAGGTTGCCGGTCGCGACCGCGGTACCCCATCCGAGCTTGACCAGATCGATGTAGTCGCCCGACACCTCGACCAGGCCGTCGACCTCGGCGACCGACAGGCCGCGATCAAGGACGTGGGTGATCCCCTGCTGGCGAGGCTTGGCGGCCCTCTCGGGAAGGTTGAGCAGATCCGACATCGACATGGTGTGGGGTGGTTACGTCGATGCCCCGGTGGTACCCGTGCCGGCGGCGGAAGCGAGGTCCGCCCCGACGGTCACGATCACCTGCGCAGTGCACTTCGACGTCTGCGGGCAGGCTACAGCCAAGTTGCTCTGGCCGACTGGCTGGACCGATGCCGGACCGAGCTTCAGCGATCTGGCGACCAGCAGGGCGGCGGCGCGGTTGGACCGGCCGCGGTAGCCGACGACGGTCGAGCCGACCGTCTGATCGGTCGCGGTCGCGGGCGTGCCGGTCTTGTAGCCGGAGCCCGCCAGGCGCTGGGTGATGTCGTGCGCGAGGTTGGTCGTCTCTGTCCCGTTGAGCACCGTCACGGACACGTCGGCGGGCTTCAAGGGCACGTTGACGCGCGCCCCGTGATGCGAGCCGTGAGTCGAGTTGGCAGCGCTCGAGCTGCTGGCGCTGGTGCCGCCCGAGGTCGCGTTCAGCAGCACGATCACGACAACCGCGACGACGGCAGCGCCAGCCGCGATCATCAGCCCAGCGCGGATCCGCGACGCGCTGCCTGATCCCGTCGGCCGGGAGGTTGTCAGCGGTGCCCGCGGGGCCCCGTTGCGGACAGGGGGCCGTTGCGACT
>JBKQJQ010000183.1:0-6598 GCA_052147875.1 Solirubrobacteraceae bacterium
ATCCCGGGCTGGCGAGTGCTGAGCGGCCTGCCGACGGTTGTGCGCTACGGGACGTCAGGTTTCCCACGGACGGGTGCGCGCTCCGCCGGTCCGGCGCGGCTGTTTGCTGGCGGAGCCGGCGGGACCGCCCGCTTGGAGCAGACCGTCTCCCTGCGGTCGCCGCGTGGCGGACGTCTGTCACGCGCGACGAGCTATCGGCTGTCGGCCGAGCTAGGCGGCACGACCACGAGTGCCGCCTCGGTCACCGTGACGTTCATGTCGTCGTCTGGAAGCGCGCTTGGTCACCGGCTGATCGGTCCCGTCGGCAAGGGAGTGCTTTCGTCACGCGCCGTGTCGGGCCGGCTTCCGCCAGGCTCGGTGAGCGCGAAGGTGGTTCTGCGCTTGGAGACCTCGCTGAAGAACATTGATGGGCCCGACGCGCCGACTACCGGATACAACCACGCGGTAGCTGGAGCGGTGAGCCTACGGGTGACGGCGAGCACCCAGCAGATCCGCCTCATGCCACCGGTTGCGCGTGTCCCTCACTTCGACCACGTGTTCGTGTTCATGTTCGAGAACCAGGATCTTCGAACAGTGATCGGGAACCGCAAGCAGGCCCCGTTCCTCAACGGCCTGTTGCCTCGGTCCAGTTTGCTGGCGGACATGTTCGCCGAGGAGCATCCCAGCGATGGGAACTATCTCGCTCTGTCCGCTGGCGGAGTGTTCGGCATCCCGCTCACCGATCCGCTCGAGGAGAACCCGCAGTACACGATCAACGCTTCAAACATCGGAGACCTGATCGATCGAGCACACGAAACCTGGAAGGCATACCTCCAGAGCGCCGCCGGGCCGTGTGACGACACCGTCCACCGTTACTACTGGAATGACGATCTGCCGTTCCTCTACTTCGCCGACGTTCGCAATCGCCCCGCCTACTGCGCCGCGCACCTACCGCCGCTCGACGCGCTGCAGAGTGATCTCGCGAGCACTGCGACCACTCCCAACTTCGTCTGGATCGGGCCGAACGATTGCAGCGACATGGAGGGATGCGGGATCCGAGCGGGCGACACGTTCCTCAAACAGGAGCTCGGCGCGATCCTCAGTTCACCCGCGTGGCGCACGCAGCGGTCGCTAGCGATCATCACCTTCGACGAGGACGGCTACGACCACGAGCACCCCGCGCAGCGGATCCCGACGCTGATCCTGGGTTCCGCCGGCGTCCGAGACGGCTACGTCTCACACGTTCGCTACACGCATTACAGCCTGCTGAGGACGATCGAGGCCGCCCTCGGGCTCGGCACGCTGACCGCCAACGACCGCTACGCGCAGCCACTCAACGACGTGTTCAACGCGCGGCTCGCAAAGGCGGTCAAGGCCGGTGCGCCGCGCCTGCCCGTTCGCCCGCCCGCGTCCGATCCTCGGCGCGATCGAGTGGCCGCGCCTCCTCCGCGGCGGCCACGGAGCAGCAGCCCCCGATCGCCGACCGCATTCGTCGCCAACTCAGCCTCGGCAAGTGTCACCCCGGTTTCACTCGTGACGAGGAAGGCCGGCCGCGCGATCCGCGTTGGTTCTGACCCAGAGGCGATCGCCGCGACTCCCGACGGCCGCACCGTGTACGTCGTCAACAGCAGCTCTGGAACGGCCACGCCGATCGACACGTCGACCGAGAACCCGGACGCGTCGATCCCCGTGGGCCGCGACCCGGCCGCGATCGCCGTCACTCCTGACGGCGCGACCGCGTACGTGGTCAACACGGGCTCCGATACGGTCACACCGATCGACACTGCGACCAACAAGGCCGGTGCGCCAATCCCTGTTGGCCTCGAGCCTCGGTCGATCGCCGTTACCCCGGACGGTAAGACGGCCTACGTTCTCGATTGGGGCGGCGCAACGGTCACCCCCATCGACGTCGCCACCGGCCGCTCCGGACCGCCGATACCGGTCGGCTCCTACCCGTCCGCAATCGCGATCAACACGAACGGGTCGGCTGCGTATGTGGCCAACTATGGGTCTGACTCGGTGACCCCGATCGACACCGCAGACGACCGGCCGGGAGATCCGATTGCGGTCGGCGAAGCACCGAACGCGCTCGCGGTGACGCCGGACGGGAGCACGGTCGATGTGGTCAGCGGGAACACGGATTCACTGGACCCGATCACAGTCTCGAGCGGCGCGGCCGGTCGCCCGATCCGCGTCGGCTACTCGCCGCTCGCGGTGGCTATCGGGGGCTCAACCGCATACGTCGTCAACACGATCTCCGGGACGGTCACTCCGGTCTCGACCAATGGCCTCACGTCCCGACCGATTTCCGTCGGCACCTACTCGTACCCAACCGCGATCGCGATCGCGCCCGGCGACCGGATCGCCGCGGTCGTGGATACATACTCGGGCCAGCTCTCGCTGGTCAACCTGCGCTCGCGACACGCCGCACACCCGATCACGGTCGGAGGCTTTCCGGTCGCCGTTGCGATCGCCAGCTAGCAAGTCCTCGGTCAAAAGTCACCGGCAGCCGACAGTTCGCAATAGCCGGGCGCAGGCCCGCGCAGGACAAACCCCTCATGTCCGGCGCGATAAGCGCCGATAACGACAATCAGCGGCGCGCGACCGCGCGAGCTGATCATGCGCTCACTCGATCCTTCCCCGATCGCTGTGTTTTCTCGGCGCTTTACCGAGGGCGACGCGACGCGGCTCTTGTGGCGCGCGGGGTTCGGACCGAAGCCTGGCCAGGCCCGGGCGATGTCGAAGCTGGGGCTCGACGCCGCCGTCGCTTCACTGACGCGGCCGGTTGGCGCGGCACGCCTGATCGGCAAGCCGCCACACGCGGCCGGTGGGCGGCCACTCGACCCGATCAACGTCTGGGGTGATGATCACTGTTGGTGGCTTGACCGGATGGTCCGCTCTGATCACCAGCTGATCGAGCGGATGACGCTCATCTGGCACAGCTGGTTCGCGACCTCGATCGAGGCCTCCGACGCGCAGCTGATGCTGGCCCAGAACCGGATGATGCGGTCACGAGCGCTCGGAAATTTCCACGACCTGCTGATCGAGGTCACGCGCGATCCGGCGATGCTGCTCTGGCTCTCGGGTACGACCAACACCAAGTACAGCCCAAACGAGAACTACGCCCGTGAGGTGATGGAGCTGTTCACGCTGGGCGCGGACCGAGGCGCATACAGCCAGCATGACGTGCATGAGCAGGCCCGCGCGCTGACCGGATTCACGAACGACTGGTCAGCTTCGGGTCCTAACAACTTCCGCTTCGATCCGGCACTACACGACGACGGCGTGAAGCGCATCTTTGGTCATGTCGGTCGATTCTCCTGGCGCGACACGTGCCGCCTCTGCGTTGAGCATCCACTGCACCCATCATTCATGCTCGCGAAGCTGTGGGGTTACTTCGTCGGCGCGCCGGCCCCCGCCCACGTCGCCCGAGCTCTCGAGCGTGCCTACGTCCGAAGTGGCTTCGAAGTTCGGCCGCTGGTCGAAGCGATCCTCCGACATCCGCTGTTTTACGAAGGACCGCGGATGGTGATCCCGCCAATCGTCTACACGGCGGGACTGCTGAGAGCGCAGGATCTGACGATCACGACCGATGACTGGGCCTGGATAGGCGAGCAGGCCGGGCAGCGGTTGTTCGACCCGCCGAACGTTGCGGGCTGGGATTACACGCATTGGCTGGACACCTCCCGCTGGGCGGGACGGTTCACCACCGTCACCTACGCCATGCGCGATCGGGTGCTCGATCCGAACGCCAAGTCCTACCCGATCCACGAGAACGCGCGCCGCGCGCTCGACAAGGCACTCGCCTACTGGGGGAACCCCGAACTGTCGCCACGAACCCACGGCAACCTGCTCGCGTTCAGCCGCCGCGCACAGCGAGGAATCACCGCAGATTGGGAGCAGGTTCCGTACCGGATCCTGCGCCAGAACGCGCTTCGCGCGCTGATCCCGACCTCGCCGGATTGGCAGACGTGCTGATGCGCCACCGGCCGACAGGATGCTGCGATGGGTTCACGCGATCGGAGGCGATGCGCGACGCAATGCAGGCCGGCAAGCGCCGCGTCGTTCGTGAATGGGACCCGAGAATGCCCATCCCGGCAGGCACCGGGATCGACCGCCGACGGTTCCTTGCCGGCGCCGCCGGCGGCCTGCTGTCGGTCTACGGTGCCGATCGGATCGGGCTCAGCTCGCGGCTGCTCGGTCAGGGAATTGCGGAAGCGGCCACCCTCCAAGGTCCCGCCAGCCCGGTGATCGTGTCGGTGTTCCTAGCGGGCGGCATCGACGCGTTGTCGGTGCTCGCTCCGGTCGGTGACCCGCTGTACGCGAAGCTGCGACCCACGCTCGCCGTGTCTCCGAGCCAGGGCGCGCCGTTCACCGAGGACCCACGGCTGCACTGGAACCCCTCGGCAACGCCGTTCGCACAACTCCACGACGCTGGCAAGGTCACTGTGTTTCCAGGGATCGGCTACTCGAGTCCCGACATGTCGCACTTCACATCGCGCCACTACTGGGAGGTTGGTGCAACCGAAACGCGGGTGGCAACCGGCTGGCTGGGTCGCTACCTCGACGTCGCGGGAAGCCCGACGAACCCCCTCCAGGGCCTATCGATGGATGGCGAAATGAACCCCACCCTTGCGACCGCGCGCAACCCTGTGGCAGCGATCGACCGCCCGGACGACTTCTCGCTGTGGCTCAACGGAGTCTGGGGCGATGTGTTCGCCTGGACGCTCGATTCGGCGTCCGCGCTCGGCGACGCACAGCGGCGGTCCGGTGATCCGGCGATGGCGCAGGTCGCACAGGCCGCCTCAGAGGTCGGGATCGTGCGCAGAGCGCTGGCGCCCTTCCGCGACGCCAACGGTAACCCGACGTACACAAGCCCGGTCGCGTATCCGACCACCACGCAAGGAGACTTCCCGCAGCGGCTCGCCGGGCTCGCGGCAATGCTCGCGGCCGGGCTCCCGCTCCGCTGCGTCGCGATGACCACCGACACGCAGTTCGACACTCACTCCGGGCAGGACACAACGTTCGATTCCGGACTGTCCGTGGTCGCCAGCTCGATCGCTGCGTTTCAGGCAGACCTGGAGGCGCGCGGGATCGCGGACCGGGTTCTCGTCCACGTGTGGTCAGAGTTTGGCCGTCGTGCCCAGGAGAACGGATCGGCGGGAACAGACCACGGCGCGGCGGGCGTCTCACTGTTGATCGGGACGCAGGCGAGCGGCCAGATGGTCGGCGTCTGGCCTGGCCTCGCGAACCTCGACGTCAACGGCAATCAGGTCGCCAACGTTGACTTCCGCGCTGTGTACTGCGCGCTGCTCGAGCAGTGGTTCAACCAGGACGCCGGCGCGGTGATCCCTGAGGCCAGCAGTTTTGCCCGTCCCCAGCTGATCCGATGACGCGCCGGCGGCTTTTGCTCGGGGCGCTCGCGGCCGTCTGCCTGTCGGCACTGCCGGTGATCACCGCCGACGCGGCATCGCGCCCGCCGGCGCGGATGCTGGTCTACGCCCAGGAGTGGTCCCTCTGGCCATCACGCAGCGTGCTGCCAGCGGGAAAGGTCGTGGTCCAGCTGTGGAACCGCGGACAGGACGCACACGACCTCCGGATCAGGCTGCTGCGACACGGCCACATGACGGGCCGCACACAGGGTGTCGCGGTGACGCAGTCCGGCGGCCTCAGCCAGTCAACCTGGCACCTGGCCCCGGGCCGCTACATGCTCTACTGCTCGATGCCCGGACATTACGCGCGTGGCATGCACACGACGCTGGTCGTGCGTTGAACGTACGCGCGCAGCGCTCGCCGATCTGACTTGCGGGCGCCGCGCTGGCTCCGCTCCCGACGACTCAAGCCTGGTCGCCCCCGGTCGAACCGATCCGCTCGCGCAGTAGCGACGCCAGGCGATCCACGTCTGACACCGTTACGGTCAGCTCGGGATGGCGCAGGCGCCCGGTCGGTTCAAGCCCCGCGACCGGCCGGCGGAACGTGATTAGCACGCCGCGGTCGCCGTTGGTCGCGAACGTCAGCCCGCGATCGGTGACCGCCAACCGGGCCGGGCCCGCGGTCTTCCATAGCGCGTACGGTCCGGTGATCTCGACGTCGGCGATATTGGCCAGCGCGGTCTGCAACCGCCACGGACCAAAGCGGGCGTGCAACGTCTCGGTGTCGATCTCGACGCACGCCGTGCTTGGCGTGACGCCGAAGATCAGCGCGGCGTAGCGGTAGGCCGGCGCGAAGCGGAACTCAAACCGCTCCACCTCTCTAGTCGACCCGGCTCGGATGGCCGTAACCCGGCCACGGGGCGAGACAGATCAGCAAGCGCGAGTCGGCGATCGCCTCGACCTCGTGGCGCTCGCCCGGCTCGAAATGAACGAGGCCCTGGGCGCGCAAATGCTGCTCTCGCTCGCCGGCGCGGATCAGCAGCTCTCCCTCGAGCAGGATGACCAACGCGTGCTCGTGCACCTGATGGTCCTGAAGCTGTTCGCCCTCGGGCAGCGCGAGCAGAATGATCCGATTGGCCTCGTCATCGGATCGCAGGACCCGAGGCGAGTGGGCCTGCACCGGCTCGGAATCGAGCTGCCAGAACTCCATCCCGGTGATCATACGAGTGCCGGAGATCCGATAACCC
>JBKQJQ010000184.1:0-3458 GCA_052147875.1 Solirubrobacteraceae bacterium
GGAACCCGCGCGGCGTGCCAGAAGCCGAGACCAACCAGGACCGCCATCACGGCCGCCAGGACGAACGATGCGATCGCGCCCCAGAGCATGACCGTGCCGACCTCGGCGAACCCGTAGGCCTCGAGCAACAGGCCGCGGAGCGTCGTGCCCTGGAACGAGGTTTGCTCGAGCGCCTTGAGCTGCGCGTTGCTCGGGTCAGCCAGTGAGGCGGCGCTGATCTTGGAGTAGATCCCGCCGTACGGCATCTCCGACAGATGAACCGCGATGAAGTGGTTTGCATATGCCCCGGCCTGCGGACCGGTGAGCAGCTGCTGTCCCGCGTACTTCTCCAGGTACGGGATCATCCCCGGCGTGATCTCCGTGCCGGGCTTCGCATGTGCGAACGCCGCCTTGGCCGGGAAGTAGATCTGCTGCTCGGCGAGCTGGTTGTGGACGTTCGAGCTGACGTAGCTGTGGCCCCATAGCAATAGGCCTCCGGCCACCACCAGAACGACCACCACGACGATGCCAACTCCGCTGGCGAGCTTGTCAAAAACCCTGCGTGACATGGCTTCGCTCCTCTCCTTAACAAGATCTTTTTGGACGAGTTCATGGTCGCTTCAGTGGCCGATCGCGACGACCGCACTATCACACGTGATCACCGCAGCTAACTACGTATACGCGCCGTAATAGATGCGAATTGCGTCAGTAACACGATGGCGACACTGACTCGCTGTACAGGTGACACGCGTGGCGTGTTGTCAGGCTCGGGCGTACCGGGTCAGTCCGATCGCGCGCCGCCCCCACCAAGAGACGCGTGAGCATGCTGTGGATCGCGAGCTCCGCCCAGCTCGAGACAGCCGAGCCTGCTGCGCTCACGGGTTGCGCGATGCGCGATCGCGGAGCATCTCTCGGACCCGGCGGACTCGATCGATCGTCGTCGCCGAGCTCGTGTGCGGTTTGCGACCGGTCGCGCTTTCAATCGCGGCGAGCCGTCGGCGGAGCTCCGCGTTGTCCGCCTCGAGCGCGTCGAGTGCGCCACGCATTCGTCTGATGCGCGCATGCAGCGCGGCGTTCTGCTCGACAAGCGTTTGCGGCGCCTGGAGCTCAGAGGCGGATTCAACTCGCTTCTGCCTCTTTGCCGGCACCGTCGGCCCTCTCTGGCTCAGCCCAATCTACGGGCTGCCGGCCGCCAACAGCTCCGCCACGTCGATCGTCGAAAGGATGCCGATCGGAACCCGATGATCGGGGTCGACGACGACGACGTGGTTGGCGCCGTACTCGACCATCGCCTTCGCGGCGTCGTGAACGGACATCGTCGATCTCACGCTGATCACCGGCTGCTTTGCGAGCGTCGCGGCAGTCACCGGTGCATCGGACTCGATCGCTGCCCCGAGCAAGTCGAGGTCGGAGACGATTCCCCAGACCATCTGGTCTTGGCGCACATCGTGTGACGAACTGATCACCGCGACGCAGTGCACGTGCTGGCTGGCCATGATCCGCGCGATCTGACTCGCCGTGGTGGCCTGGCCGCAGGAGATGATCCCCGGGTGCATCGCATCTCGGACGGAGACCGAGCGCAGCTTGTCGCCGAGGATCGAATCCTCGCGCTCAATCGTCAGATCCTCACTCATGGCAAGCCTCCATTGCAGTCGGTTCAGTTCTCGGTGACGAGCTCTTCGGCGAGGTCTCTGCCCTCGTCTGCTTCTACGTCCGCTTCGGTCTGATCCAGCGGCGGGATCGCAAGGATCGGGCAGTGCGCGAGCCCAAGCAAGCGCTGGGTGACGCTCCCGCGAAGCGCTCCGGTCAGTGCGCTGCGTCCCCGCGTTCCGACGATGATCACATCGGCGCCGGCGTCGCGCGCGATCTGAGCGATGCGCTTGGCGACGCTGACAGTGCTGGGAACGACGTAAACCTCCGTCTGGAAGCGATCGTTGGCAGCCAGCTCAGCCGCCTGGTCGTTGACCTTCCGTTCGATCTCGTCTTCGCCGTAGTAAAGGTTCTGACCGGCGATGCGGGAGCTGATCTGCTTCTCGACGATGTGCACGACGAGCAGCTTGCCGCCGCTGCTTTCGGCCATCTCGGATGCATATTCGAGCGCCCGGTCCGCATGGTCGGAGCCGTCGGTGGCCCAGACAATGATCGTGAACATCAGAAAGCCTCGCTTCGCGTCAGTCACGGACACATGATGATCTGAGCCCCGACGCTGGTCAACGAGGAGACCCCGCAGGCCGCGACGTATCAAGTACGGACCCGCGCCACCCTGACGCAAACTGCGCTGCAGATAGGGGCTGCGCACTCGTTGGCCGCGGATTTCTACTGATGTCGCCGGAAACCGCTCGGACGACGATGCGACTCGGAATGGCAGCGGTCTTCAACCTCAACCATCCAGCCCACGTCGTCAGCTGGCACTTCTTCAGCATGTCGGTCGCGAACCTGATCGTGATCGCCGTGATGCTGATCGTGTTCGTGCTCGCGATCGTGATCCCGTTTCCCCACCCGCCCGAGGAGGAATCGAGATGACCAGCACTAGCCCCGAGCGGCGCACCTGGACGGCCGCGGTTCGCGAGCGAGCTGTCAAATCGTGGCCGCCGGAGAAGTTGCTCGCCGATCGCCAGCCGTCGTACGTGGCGTCGTGGATCTACGTGTTCGGGGTCCTGTCCTTGGCGTCGCTCACTTCGATCATCCTGTCGGGCACGATCCTGGCCCTCAAGGGGCCCGCCTGGTGGCACCTGACGGGTATCGGTCACTTCTTCAACAGCATCCACCTCTGGTCCGTGGAGCTGTTCTTCTTCTTCATGGTCATCCACCTGTGGGGCAAGTACTGGATGTCGGCCTGGCGCGGCGGTCGCGTGCGAACCTGGGTGACCGGGGCGGTCACGTTCCTGATCGCGATCCCGTGCGCGCTGACCGGCTACGTGTCACAGCAGAACTTCGACTCGCAGTGGATCTCGACCCAGGCCAAGGACGCGATGAACGCGGCCGGCATCGGCTCGTTCTTCAACCTCCTCAACTTCGGCCAGATGTACAGCTACCACATCTTCCTGTTGCCGGCCGCCGTCGTCGCGCTCGTCATCGGGCACGTGCTCCTGGTCCGCAAGCACGGGGTCGTTCCGCCGCTGGTGCTCAGCCAGTCGTCGAACAGCGAGTCCGTCGAGAAGATCGAGCCGCCGGCCGTTGCGTCCGACGGCGCGGCGAGCGCTGAGGATCAGGCATGAGCTGGCGCGAGCGCCGCCGGCTGGAGAACGATCAGGCCCGTGAGTGGCACGGTGGCTACCGCTCCTACGACCTCGTCAAGGAGTTCGTGATCGCGCTGGGCGTCGTGCTGGGCGTGGCGCTGGTCCTGACGATCCTGTTCTCGTCACCCGACGACCCACCGAGCACGATCAAGTCGTGGTCCCGTTCGGACCCCGTCGACTTCGTCACGACCGCGGTGAGCCAACTCGACGGCACCAGCGAGACCGCGACCTACGGGCCGC
>JBKQJQ010000185.1:0-2583 GCA_052147875.1 Solirubrobacteraceae bacterium
GCTGCGCGCGGAGGGGCATGTCGGGCTTCCGGCGATGCTCGGTCTGCGGGATCCGCACGGCGCCTGGAAGGACGTCGAGCACCGGCTAGGGCGCAACGTGTTCGAGATCCCGACGCTGCCGCCGTCGGTTCCAGGCATGCGCCTGTACGAGATCCTGCGCTCGGCGCTCCGCGCCGCGGGCGGGCGGCTGATTTTGGGCTCCGAGGTCGTCGGCGCCGACCGCGAAGGCGAGCGGATCGCGACCGTCTATGCCCGCGCGGCGGGCCACGACGTTGGCTACCGCGGCGACTGGATCGTGTTGGCGACTGGGGGGTTTGGCTCCGGCGGGCTCGAGCTCGACTCGCACTGGGTCACCAATGAACGCGTGCTCGGGCTCGAGCTGCAGGGCGTGCCCGCGGCGGGGTCACCACGGTTCGTGCCCACATATTTCGAGGAACAGCCGATCGCCCGGGCCGGTGTCGCGGTCGGTCCCGATCTGGTCGCGAGCGGGACCGACAACGTGCTCGTCGCCGGCGCGGCGCTGCCGGGCGCGATCCCGTGGCGCGAGGGCTCGGGCGAGGGGATCGCGCTCGCGAGCGGCTCACGGGCCGCGCAGATCGTGCTGGCTAAGTCGGGCGCGAAGGTGGCGGTGTCGTGACCGATGGGGTTCTGCACGAGCTGCTGCGCGGATCGCTGGATCACTGCGTCAAGTGCACGATCTGCGAGACGCAGTGTCCCGTCTCGAACGTCACGCCGCTGTTCCCGGGGCCCAAGTACGCGGGCCCGCAGGCCGAGCGCTACCGTGTCGCCGACGAGCCGTCCGCCGAATGGTCGGTCGACTATTGCTCGGGGTGCGGGATCTGCTCGATGGTCTGCCCGCAGGGGGTCAAGATTGCGGAGATCAACTCGCAGGCCCGCAACAAGCTCAAGCTCCAGAAGGGCGTCCCGATCCGCGATCGGATCATCACGCGGCCGACCTGGCTGGGCCGGCTCGGCACGCCGGCCGCGCCGCTGGCCAACTGGTCGCTGAGCTCGCGGCCGGTGCGGCTGCTGGGCGAGAAGCTGCTGGGAGTGCACCGCGACGCGCCGGCGCCGAAGTTCGCCGGGCGGCGCTTCTCGCGCTGGGCGCGCGGCCATGACAGCCCCCGCACTGGGCGCAAGATCGTCTACTTCCACGGCTGCGGGACCGAGTACTACGAGCCGTGGGAGGGCGAGAAGGTGGTCGCCGTGCTCGAGCACAACGGCTTCGAGGTCGAGGTGCCAAAGCAGGACTGCTGCGGGTTGCCGCTGCAGTCGAGCGGGCTGTTCGACGACGCCCGCAAGGTCGTGCTGGCCCTGGCGCGGGCGCTCGGCTCGCAGCTGCACGACGACGACACGATCATCGTTGGCAACGCGACCAGCTGCACGCTGATGCTGAAGCGCGAAGCGCGCGAGATACTCAGTCTCGAGGACGACCCGCAGCTGAAGCTGGTGTCGGAGCGCACCTACGACATCTGCGAGCTGCTGCTCGAGCTTCACGACCGCGGTGAGCTCCGAACCGACTTTCAGCCGGTCAACGAGACAGTCGCCTACCACGCGCCGTGCCAGCAGCAGGGCCACTGGATCGGCAAGCCGGCGCTCGAGCTGCTAGCGCTCGTGCCGGGGCTCGGGGTGCGCGAGATGAACGCGCGCTGCTGCGGGATCGCCGGCACCTACGGGCTCAAGGCGGAGAAGTACGAGATCGCGATGGCCGTCGGCGCGGACCTGTTCGACCAGGTCAGCGCCTCGGGGGCGAGCACCGTCGTCTGCGACAGCGAGACCTGCCGCTGGCAGATCGCGGCCGCGACCAAGCGGCCATCCGTGCACCCGATCGACTATCTCTACCGCGCTTACGGGTTGGACCGAAAGTAGGAGGGGCTGAAGTGTCGCGGGGCGGAAATTCGGTGGCACCGAGAGGGGTCGCTGGCGGATGCTGCGCAAGGACGCAGGAGCCGACGCGCAGCAGCGCCACGCGAGGCGACGAGGACGCCGCGCGGCGCCGCCAGGGGCCGCTCGAATGCCATCCAATTTCCGGCCCGGGGCACTAATGGTCGGGATCGTCATCGTCTCCCACAGCGAGGCGTTGGCTGAAGGCGTGGTCCGCCTCGCACGCGAGATGGGCGGCGAGGATCTAGCACTCGAGGCGGCCGGCGGGATGGATGAGCCGGGCGTACTGGGTACCGATGCGGATCGCGTACGGGCGGCGATCGAGCGGGCGATGTCGCCCGACGGGGTGTTGGTGTTGATGGACCTCGGGAGCGCGCTGATGAGCACCGAGTTCGCGATCGAGATGCTCGCCGGCGCGTCGGGCGAGGTGAGGATGAGCGAGGCGCCGCTGGTCGAGGGGGCGGTTGCCGCCGCGGTCGCAGCGCGCGGCGGCGCGACGCTCGAGGAGGTCGCAGTCGAGGCGCGAGGAGCGCTGGCGATGAAGGCATCGCAGCTCGGCGTGTCCGTGGAGGAGCCCGTCGGCGTCGACGTCTCGGGTGCCGCGCCGGAAGCGACAGCGACGCTCGCGGTACGCAACAAGATCGGCCTGCACGCCCGCCCGGCAGCGCGCGTGATCGAGGCGGTACGCGACCTCGACGC
>JBKQJQ010000186.1:0-7669 GCA_052147875.1 Solirubrobacteraceae bacterium
CTGCCGTCGATCCGCTGGGGTGTGGCTTACGGCGTCGTGCTCTCGACCGCCCGGGCGCTCGGGGAGATCGGCGCCGTCCTGGTCGTTTCGTCGCTGGTCGCCGGACAGACGCTGACGCTGCCGCTGCTCGTCTACCAGCGCGAATCTCAGATCGGAGCCGGGTCGATCACCGGCGCCTACGCGGCAGCCACTGAGCTGGCGATCATGTCACTGGTCGTCCTGCTCGCGATGACACTCCTGGGACCAAGGAGGCACAAAGCCCGATGAGGATCGATATCAACGGATTGTCCAAGCGCTTCGGCGACTTCGCCGCGCTGCAGGACGTGTCGCTCGAGGTCCCCGAGGGCTCGCTGACAGCGCTGCTGGGGCCGAGCGGCTCGGGCAAGTCGACCCTGCTGCGGATCGTCGCCGGGCTCGAGACGCCCGACTCCGGGACTGTCTCGATCGACGGCGCCGACGTCTCGCAGGTGCCGGCCCAGAAGCGCGGGATCGGGTTCGTGTTCCAGCACTATGCGGCGTTCGTGCACATGAGCGTGCGCGAGAATGTCGCCTTCGGGCTGCGAATCCGCAAGCGTCCGCGCGACGAGACCGACGCTCGCGTCGATGAGCTGCTGGCGCTCGTCGGTCTGACGAAGTGGGCGCAGCAGCGGCCGTCGCAGCTGTCGGGCGGCCAGCGGCAGCGGATGGCGCTGGCCCGTGCACTGGCGGTCGCGCCACGCGTGCTGTTGCTCGATGAACCGTTCGGCGCGCTTGATGCCACGGTGCGGGCGGAGCTTCGAGCCTGGCTACGGCGGTTGCACGACGAGCAGGGGGTGACGACGGTGCTCGTGACCCACGATCAGGAGGAGGCGATGGAGGTCGCCGACCGGATCGCGGTCATGAACGCCGGCTCGATCGAGCAGGTCGGCTCGCCGCGCGAGATCTACGATCGGCCGGCGACCGAGTTCGGGTTGGGATTCGTCGGGCCCGTGAGCAAGCTCGGCGAGCAGCTTGTGCGGCCGCATGACGTGACGATCTCGCTCGAGGAGCAGCCGGGCGCGATCGAGGCGATGGTCGCGCGCGTCGTCCACCTGGGTTTCGAGGTGCGGGTCGAGATCGAGCTGGCCGACGGCTCGCGGGCGCGCGCTCAGCTGACCCGCTCGCAGGCCGACGAGCTGGAGATCGACCGCGGCGACATCGTCTACGTGCGCCCGCCGGTGGGAGTCGAGCGCGAGCCGTCGGCGCGCAGGGAAGTCAGCGCGTGACCCAGGCCTCCGGGTCCTCGGCGAGCCTGTCGATCGCCGCCGGCAACTTGCCGCTTGCGATGTCGGCGATCGTCACATGCTCGACCACGAGGCGGAGGTTCGCGCGGACGGCGATCCAGACGCGCGGCAACGTGGCCGCAGCGCCGCCGTAGGCGGCCTCCTCGGGCGGGCCGCCGCGGACGCTGGCGAGCGGCCCTTCGACGGCTCGGATCACGTCCGCGACCGTGACCTCCTGTGCGGGTTTGGCGAGCCGAAAGCCGCCATCGGCGCCGCGATGGCTGCGGACCACGCCTGCGTGGCGTAGCTCACCGAGGCTGTTCTCGAGGAAGTTGAGCGGGATCTGCTGAGCGGTTGCGATCCGCTCGGCCTTGACCGGCTTGTCGCCGTCGGCCGCCGCGAGCTCGACTACCGCGCGCACCGCATAGTCAGCCTTGGCCGAGATCCGCATCTGACAACCCTATGCGGTCGCGGCGCTGAAGCCGTAGGCCTCGGCCAGCGCAGGGTCCTTGTCGGCCAGCATCTCGGCCAGCTCGACCATCACCTTGCACTGCTTCCAGGTCGCGTCGTCCTGCATCTTGCCGTCGATCATGTGGACGCCGCGGCCGTCGGGTATCGCCTCCAGCACCTTCTTGGCGAACGCCACCTCGTCAGGCTCGGGGCTGAAGACACGCTTGGCGATCTCGATCTGGACCGGGTGCAGTGACCAGGCGCCGATGCAACCGAGCAGGAACGCGGCCCGGAACTGGGTCTCGCATCCCTCGACGTCGCGGATGTCTCCGTACGGCCCGTAGAAGGGCAGGATCCCGGCCGACGTACAGGCGTCGACCATCCGCGCAATCGAGTAGTGCCACGGGTCCTGCTGGGCGGTCGGCCGGGGCGCCTCGGGATCGTCGGGATCCGGGTCGTTGATCACCCGGTAGCCAGGGTGGCCGCCGCCGACGCGGGTCGTCTTCATCCGCCGCGAAGCGGCGAGGTCGGCGGGGCCGAAGCTCATCCCCTGCATCCGCGGGCTGGCGGTCGCGATCTCCTCCAGGTTGACGACACCTAGCCCGGTCTCGAGGATCGCGTGGACCAGGATCGGGCGCTCGAGCCCGGCGCGCGCCTCGAGCTGGGCCAGCAGCCGGTCGACATAATGGATGTCCCACGGGCCCTCCACCTTAGGGATCATCACGACCTCGAGCTTGTCGCCGATCTCGGTCACCAGCGTCGTCAGATCGTCGAGCGCCCATGGCGACTCGAGGCTGTTGACCCGGGTCCAGAGCGCCGTCGAGCCGAAGTCGATCTGCTTGCCGATCCGGACCAGCCCCTCGCGCGCCGGCAGCTTGCGGTCGACGGGCACGGCGTCCTCGAGGTTGGCGAGCAAAATGTCAGCCCGAGCGGCGAGGTCGGGCAGCTTGGCGGCCATCTTCTCGTTGCTCGGATCGAAGAAATGGATCATCCGCGAAGGCTTGATCGGGATCTCGAGGATCGGCGCCGGCGCGCCGATCGCAAGCGGCTTTCCGAAGTCGCGGGGGTTTCGCACGGCTTGTTCTCCTGGTCGGGTGGGCCGAAAGCTAGCGCCTTCGACGCCCGGTTCGGGTTTGACACCGCCGACGAGCTGGTGGGCTCGATGGGGATCGCGGTCGTCCAGCTGAGGGCCGCGTCGGCGGCCTGAGCTTATGCTCTGGGTCCGAGATGCAACTACTCAGGAGTACCGAAATGCCCGAAGTCCAGACCGGCCAGGCGGAGCGCGAGGCGTCAGGCGCGCACCCGTACGGGCGCTACCTCGAGGAGTTCGAGGTCGGCGCCGTGTACAAGCACTGGCCCGCCAAGACCGTCACCGAGGCCGATGACCACCTCTTCTGCTTGCTGACCATGAACCACCATCCGCTGCACATCAACGACGTGTACGCAGCCGAGTCCCAGCAGGGCCGCAACGTTGTCGTCGGGCCATTGGTCTACTCGCTGGCGCTCGGAATGAGCGTCTCGGATGTGAGCGGCAAGGCGATCGCCAACCTGGCGACCGAGGAGCTCAGCCACCCGGCGCCGGTGTTCCACGGCGACACTCTGTTCTGCGAGTCAGAGGTGCTCGAGGTCAAGGAATCTCAGTCGAAGCCCGACCGCGGCACGGTCCGCGTCCACACCCGCGTTCTCAACCAGGACGGCGTGCTGGTGGCGGAGTTCAAGCGCCTGGTGCTGGTCCCGCGCAAGCAGCCCGCGTAGCGGTCCGTCTGCGTACCAGCGCGTCGGCTTTGTGAGCAATTTGTGTTCGGCGGGGGTACGCTGTTTCAGCCACCGACACCCTTAAGGAGTGCCCCAGAACATGGCCCATACTGCTCCGAAGCACCATGCGACGACGTCCCATACCCGTTTGCGGGCGTGGGTAGATGAGATCGCCGCGCTGACCCAGCCCGACGAGATCCACTGGTGCGACGGTTCGGATGAGGAGTACGACCAGCTTGCGCAGACGCTGATCAACGCCGGGACGCTCGAGCGGCTGTCGGAGGACAAGCACCCCAACTCGTACCTTGCGCTGTCGGACCCCGCCGACGTCGCGCGCGTCGAGGATCGGACGTTTATCTGCTCGGATCGCGAGGAGGATGCCGGGCCTAACAACAACTGGTGCGATCCGGACGAGATGCGCGAGGTCCTCAGCGAGCTGTTCGACGGCTCGATGCGCGGCCGGACCATGTACGTGGTGCCGTTCTCGATGGGCCCGCTGAATTCGCCGATCGCCTACATCGGCGTGCAGCTGACCGACTCTGCATACGTCGCCGCCTCGATGCGGGTCATGACCCGAATGGGCCAGCCGGCGCTCGACATGCTGGGCGAGAACGGTGAGTTCGTGCCGTGCGTGCACTCGGTCGGAGCGCCGCTGGTCGACGGCGCCCAGGACGCCCCGTGGCCGTGTAACGCCGAAAACAAGTACATCGTCCACTACCCGGAGGCGCGCGAGATCTGGTCATTCGGCTCCGGCTATGGCGGCAACGCCCTGCTCGGCAAGAAATGCTTCGCGCTGCGGATCGCCTCGTGCATGGCGCGCGAGGAGGGGTGGCTGGCCGAGCACATGCTGATCGTCAAGCTCACCTCTCCCGAGGGCGAGGTCAAGTACCTCGCCGGGGCGTTCCCGAGCGCCTGCGGCAAGACCAACCTGGCGATGATGATCCCGACGCTGCCCGGCTGGAAGGTCGAGACAATCGGCGACGACATCGCGTGGATGAAGTTCGGTGATGACGGCCAGCTGTACGCGGTCAACCCCGAGGCCGGCTTCTTCGGGGTCGCACCGGGCACCGGCGCGCGTACGAACCCCAACGCGGTCGAGATGATCAGCCGCAACGCGATCTTCACCAACTGCGCCAAGACCGACGATGGCGGCATCTGGTGGGAGGGGCTGACCGGCGAGCCGCCCGCGCACGCGATCGACTGGCAGGGCAATGACTGGACGCCCGGTTCAGACAAGCCCGCCGCGCACCCGAATGCGCGCTTCACGGTCGCCTGTGCCCAGTGTCCATCGATCGCGGCCGAATGGCAGGACCCGAGCGGCGTGCCGATCTCGGCGATCCTCCTGGGTGGCCGGCGCGCGACGATCGTGCCGCTGGTGTGCGAGGCGCACGACTTTGCACACGGCGTGTTCCTCGGCTCGATCATGTCGTCGGAGATGACCGCCGCAGCGGTCGGCGAGGTGGGCAAGCTGCGCTTTGACCCGATGGCGATGCTGCCGTTCCTCGGCTACCACATGGGCGACTACTTCGGATACTGGCTGACGATCGGCCAGCGCGAGGACGTCAAGCTGCCGAAGTTCTTCTACGTCAACTGGTTCCGCAAGGACGAGAACGGGAAGTTCATGTGGCCCGGATTCGGCGAGAACTCCCGCGTCCTGGCGTGGATCTTCGGCCGGCTGACCGGCGACGCGGAGGCAGTCGAGACGCCGATCGGGCTGCTGCCGCCCAGCGGCGAGGGCGGCATCGACACCGATGGTCTCGACCTCAGCCCCGACACGATGGCGAAGCTGTTGGAAGTCGACGCCGAGGGCTGGATCGCTCAGCTGCCACAGATCAAGGCGCACTACGCCAAGTTCGGCGACAAGCTGCCGGCCGAGCTGCACGCGCAGCTCGGGCTGCTCGAGCGCCGCCTTCAGGACTGAGAGACTGGAAACTCTTATCTAGGGGCGCTCTACTCTGGGGCGATGGCGCTCGCGTTCATCCCCTCAGACGCAGCGATGCTGGCCGTTCAGGCGGGCTGCGTCGCGGCGCCCCGCAGGCCGCCCGAGGTGCCGTGGATCCAGCGGCTGTCGGGTCCCGGCTGGGCGGTGATCCCGATCGCGTCGATCGTCGGCGTGATCTTCGCGATCCGCTACATGTCGAGCACCGCGACCGGCCTGACGTACCTGGCGCTGGTCGCGATTCCGATCCTGGCGGCTGCGGCGCTGGGGTGGGCCGCGCGCGGCTCCAGGCCGTGGCTGGCACTGGTAGCGGTGCCGCTGTTCGTGGTCGCGTGGACGAGTCGTGCGACGCTCGTCGGCGAGGGCGCCGCGGCGCTCTTGTCGGCGCTCAGCTGCGTCACGCTCGGCGTCCTGCTGGCAGCGGTCACGCCGCCGGGTTGGCTGAAGCTCGGGATCCTCGCGATGGCGGCCGCCGACACCTGGTTGGTGCTGTCTGACCTGCTCCAGACGCCGAACTCGACGCTCGTCGCGGCGGCCCCGGGCGGTGGCCTGCCGCAGCTGCAATCAGAGCTGTTCGGCAGCGTCTCGATGGGCTACGGCGACCTGTTCGTGGCGGCGGTGCTGGGGGCGGTGCTGGCGCGCGAGGGCCGGCGTCAATGGCCGGTCGCGCTGCTCACGCTCGTCCTCGCCGGAGCCTTTGACCTGCTGTTCTTCGTGCTCAACGAGCTGCCCGCGACCGTCCCGGTGGCGCTGGCGCTGATCTTCACCGAGGCCTACGCCTACTGGCGCCGGCGGCGGCTTGCGCCTAGTGCTGATCGTCGCCCGTCGACGCCGGCGGACGCGATTCCTCGGCCAGCGAGGTGATCGCCAGCTGCCCGCGGGCGGCTTCCTCGAGCACCTCGGTCGCCTCCTCGGCCGAGCGCGAGTAGAGCTCGACCAGCAGGTGAACGACGATCCGGTCCTCGTCGTGCTTGTGGAAGCGGACGTGGGTGAAGAACTCGCGCGTCCCATGATCGCCGAACGCGGCGTAGCTGAGCGCGTCGCCGGCCTCGGGGCCTGAGCAGGTCTCGACGTCGTCGGCGTCGACCGTGACCGTGCACGAGGCAACCCACGGGGTGCCGGCGATCATCCGCTCCCAGCGGTCCTCGATCGGCTCGACGCGCCCATTGTGAAAGCCGAGATGGGGCTGGTCGTGCATGCACTCCAGGCACTGGACGACCGCCTCCTGCATCTCGTCGACGACCTCGCCCTTCTCGCCGGTCTCAGGGTCGACCCGGTGAATCCCCTCGTAGTGCACCTGCACCTCGAGGTTCTGTGACCAACAGCGGTAGCAACGCAGCCAGCTGCGGACCTCGGTTGAGCCCTCCATCGGTGTGATTCTAGGACGGTCTCGGAAGTGGTCGTCGCAGGGCCTGGAACGCTAAGCACCTGATACGTGCTCAACGTTCTTAGGCGCCCTACCCGAACGTGAAGTCGTAGGCGCTGATCCCGGGCGGGATCTGGATCGTGAACGTGTGCTGCTGGGCTTGCGGGAGCGAGATCAGCCCATACAGGCGCTGACCCTTGACCGTGACGTAGCTGTCGTGGACGTCAGCCCCGGAGTCGGCGGCCGAGATCGGGTGACCATCGAGCAGGACCCGAAGCCGGCGCGGCACGTTGCCGGCCGAGGTCAGCACCAGGTAGACGTGCGCGGCTTGGAAGCGGCCGGTGATCGAATCGCCGATCGAGGCCGGCGTCACCGATTCGGGGCCGACGTTCCAGATCCCATGCAGGCCGAACTCGTTCAGGTGTGGGTAGATCACCCCCGGATAGAAGTTTGTGCCCTGCTTGAGCTGCTGGGCGAAGCCCTGCGCGCGCTGGGGGTTGAGGTAGGTCTCCGGGGTCTCGAGACCGGCCGAGGCGACGAGCGCGTGCGCGGTCATCGGCGGCGGCAGGTCGCGGGTGCCGGCGTCGTAGAGCAGCTGCCGGACGGCCGCCTCGTCCTGCTGGTAGTCGCCCTCGCCGAACTGGTAGTGGCGCACCTCGCCCCGGGCGTCGATGTAGTACTCGGCCGGCCAGACGTTGTTCCCGTATGCGTTCCAGGTGCCGTACCGGTTGTGCTGCTGCTGCCCATGCTCTTCCTCTCCGGAGCGCTGTTCCCGTTGAACGGGCTGCCGTCCTGGCTGGCGGTGATCACCCGGCTCAACCCGCTCACCTACGCGGTCGCTCCGCTGCGCCAGGTGGTCTTCGCCGCGCAGAACATGTCGGCCGTGGCCCAGGCGCACTTCGGGGCCGGCGTCACGAT